>NZ_JBSWCE010000021.1:0-137264 GCF_056780015.1 Micromonospora sp. R311 | reverse complement strand
GGCGGTTTCCGGGGCGGTGACCGTCGCGAGGGTGGTGCGCCGCGCGAGGGCTTCCGCGGCGGCGAGCGCCGTGAGGGCGGTTTCCGGGGCGGTGACCGCCGTGAGGGTGGTGCGCCGCGCGAGGGCTTCCGCGGCGGCGAGCGCCGTGAGGGCGGTTTCCGGGGCGGTGACCGTCGCGAGGGTGGTGCGCCGCGCGAGGGCTTCCGCGGCGGCGAGCGCCGTGAGGGTGGCTTCCGGGGCGGTGACCGTGAGGGCGGCTTCCGGGGCGGCGAGCGTCGCGAGGGCGGGTTCCGTGGTGACCGCGAGGGCGGGTACCGGGGCGGGGACCGTCGTGACGAGCGGCGGGAGCGCCCCGAGGCCGGTGCGGGCGAGCGCGCACCCGCGCTGCCCGACGAGATCGTCGCGGCCGACCTCGACAAGGACGTCCGCGCCGAGCTGCTCTCGCTGGCGAAGCCGGTCGCGGAGACCGTCGCCCGGCACCTGGTCGCCACCGGTCAGCTGATCGACGAAGACCCGGCCGAGGCGCTCGCGCACGCGCTGGCCGCCCGGCGGCTCGCGTCCCGCATCGCCGCGGTCCGGGAGGCCGTCGGTCTCGCCGCGTACCACGCGGGTGAGTGGCAGACGGCGATCGCCGAGCTGCGCACGTACCACCGGATGACCGGGCTGCAGAGCCACCTGGCGGTGCTCGCGGACTGCGAGCGGGCGCTGGGCCGGCCGGAGCGCGCGATCGACCTGTTCCGCGGCGCGGACCGGGAGAAGCTGGACCAGGGCACCGCCATCGAGCTGCTGATCGTGGCGGCCGGTGCCCGGGGCGACCTGGGGCAGAAGGACGCCGCGGTGGCGATGCTCCAGGTCCGCGAGCTGACCGCCGAGGAGACCGAGCCGTGGACGGCCCGGCTGCGGTACGCGTACGCGGACGCGCTGCTGGCGGTCGGGCGGCGCGAGGAGGCCCGTGAGTGGTTCTCCCGGGCCGCCGACGTGGACACCGAGGGCGAGACCGACGCCGCGGAGCGGCTGCTCGAACTCGACGGCGTGGTGATCGAGGGCGACGAGGAGGACGAGGAGTCGGCGGAGGAGATCGCCGCCGGCCCGGGCGCCCCGGGCGCGGTTCCGGCCACGCCGGACGCGGACCTCACCGGCGACGCCACCGACCTCGCCGACGCCGCCGAGCGGCGCGACACCGGCCCGGACGAGCGCGGCAGCGAGCGGCCCGACATCGCCGAGCGGTCGGACGTCGACGCCGAGGCGTGGCGGGACGAACCGCTGGCCGCCGAGGTGCCGACGGACGACCTGGCCGACGACGAGCTGACCGAGGCAGAGGCGCAGTCGGTGGCCACCGCCGGCGACGGGGAGTTCCGGGCCGGGGACGCCACCGCGCTGTTCCGGGCGGCCGACGAGCACGCCGGATCGAGCGTGGACCCGGCCACCGGCGGGACCGGGGCGGGCGAGGCGGAGTCGGACCGCCGGTGACCGTAGGGGAGCGGCTGGTCGACGGGTACGCCCTCGTCGTCTTCGACCTGGACGGGGTGATCTACCTGATCGACCGGCCGATCCCCGGCGCGGTCGACGCGGTGACCCGGCTGCACGGCGAGGGGCGGCTGGTGGCGTACGCCACCAACAACGCCTCGCGCCGCTCCAGCGAGGTCGCGGACCTGCTCACCGGCATGGGTGTGCCGGCCAGTCCCGAGGAGGTGCTGACCTCCTCGGCGGCCGCCGCCGAGCTGCTGCGCGACCGGTTTCCGGCCGGCGCCGCGGTGCTGGTCGTCGGCGCCGAGGCGCTGCGGGCGGAGCTGCGCGCGGTCGGTCTGACTCCGGTCGCCACGGCGGAGGAGAGCCCGGTCGCGGTGGTGCAGGGGTACGGGCCGCAGGTCGGCTGGGCGGACCTGGCCGAGGCGGCGGTCGCCGTGCGCGGCGGGGCAACCTGGATCGCCACGAACACCGACCGGACCCTGCCCAGTGGGCGGGGTCCGCTGCCGGGTAACGGGGCTCTGGTCGCCGCGCTGCGCACCGCGCTCGACCGGGACCCGGACGTCGTGGTCGGCAAGCCCGAACCGGCGCTGTTCGCCACCGCCGCCCGCCGTGCCGGGGAGGGGCGGACGCTGGTGGTGGGCGACCGGCTGGACACCGACATCGAGGGCGCCCGGCGGGCCGGCCTGGACAGCCTGCTGGTGCTCACCGGGGTCAGCGACGTGCCCGAGCTGCTCGCGGCCCCGGCGCGGCGCCGGCCCACGTACGTCTCGATGGACCTGACCGGGCTCTTCGACCCGGCGGCCGTGGTGCGGGTGCCCGGCCCGACGGACGCCGCCGGCTGGTCGGTGGCGGACGGCGACGGGACGCTGGAACTGTCCGGCGCGGGCCGTCCGCTGGACGCGCTGGCGGCGCTCTGCGCGACCGCTTGGTCCGCGCCGCGGCCGGCGCCGGTGCGGGCCGCTTCGGCGGAGGCGAGCCGGGCGCTGACCGCGCTCGGCCTGGCCGGCTGAGGGCCCGGACGTACCCGGAGGTTCACGCGTAGCCGGAGCGTCGGCGCTCAGAGCAGCTTGCGCAGCTTCATCAGGTCGAACGGGCTCGCCTTGATCGACACCCGGCGGGACGCCACCGCCCGGGTCACGTCCAGCTCGCCGCGGACCAGGGCGACCAGGTCGTCGCTGCTGGTGCTCAGGGCGATCTTGGCTTTCGGGTCGTCGCCGTCGGTCAGCTCGACCAGGCGACCGTCGGCGATGCGGCCGTGGAAGGCCGTGTCCAGGTCGGTGATCCGGCAGGCCAGCGTGCGGTCCAGGTCGACCCGTTCCCGCACCGTCTCCGCGTTGCGGTCCAGCCGGTCGGCCAGGTCATGCAACGCCTGTCGGCACTCGTCCACGCTGGCCACGTCGCCCCCTCACCGCTCGCCACGCCGTCCCCGGCACCGTACCGCACAGGGTGCTCCGCCGGGCCCGGTAGCGTGACACCTGCACACCTCCACCCCGCGGAAGGACTCAGGCATGCAGGACGCGTGGCGCGCCTACCTCGAGCTGGCCATGGGCCTGACGGAGGCGCCCCGGAAGAAGGCCCAGGACGCCGTCCGCCGGCTCGTCGGCTCCGGCGGGGCGACCGCCGCCCAGCTCCAGGGACTCGCCGAGGAACTCCTCTCCACCGGCGCCGCCAACCGGGAGGCGCTGACCAAGCTGGTCAGGTTCGAGATCGACCGCACCCTCGGCGCGGTGGGTCTGGCCACCGCCGACGAGGTCGCCGAGCTGACCCGCCGGGTGCACGAGTTGGAGCGCCAGCTCCGCGAGGCCAAGGGCGCCGCCCCGGCCGGCCCCGCGCCGCAGCCGCCCGCCCCGGCCGGACCGGTCGCGGCGACCCCCGGCGCCGCGCAGCCGGGTGCCGCGGAACCGGCCGCGCCGACCAAGGCGGTGGCCAAGAAGGCGGTGGCGAAGAAGGCCGTCGCCAAGAAGGCCGTCGCCAAGAAGGCCGTGGTCAAGAAGCCGCCGGCCACCGTCACCCCGACCCAGGACGAGGCCGGCCGGGCCGAGCCGGCCGGGCCGGTGAAGAACGCGCCGCCGCGCAGGCAACAGCCGGGCGGTGCCGAGTGAGGACCACGGCGACCCGCCGGAGTCCCCGGTGACCGGCCCGGCGCGCCCCGGGCCCCCGCCCGGCGTCCGGCCCGGCCCCCCACCGGGCGTCCGACCCGGCCCGCCCGGCCTCCCGCCGGGCGTCCGACCCGGCCCGCCGCCGCGTCCCGCGTCGACGGACGACTTCGACGAGGCACGCCATCCCGCCGTGGACGCCGCCGTACAGGCGATGATCAACGCGGCGGGGCTGCCCCCGGCGGACCAGATCGCGCAGTACGAGGCGGCCTACGAGACGCTGCGGGAGACTCTCGCCACCATCGACCAGGCCTGAGGAAGACCGGAGAACCACCCATGGCACGTCGTAACCGGCTGGACGCCGAGCTGGTCCGCCGCGGCCTGGCCCGCTCCCGGGAGCAGGCCGCCGCGCTGGTCGATGCCGGCCGGGTGCAGCTGCGCGGGGTGCCGGCCCGCAAGGCGGCCGCGATGGTCGACCCGGCCGACCCGCTGCTGGTCACCGGGGAGGATCCCACCTCGGAGTACGTCTCCCGGGGCGGTCACAAGCTGGCCGGCGCGCTGGCCGCGTTCGGCCCCGGGCTGCCGGTGGCCGGCCGGCGCTGCCTCGACGCCGGCGCGTCCACGGGCGGCTTCACCGACGTGCTGCTGCGCGCCGGCGCGGCCGAGGTGGTCGCCGTCGACGTCGGATACGGCCAGCTCGCCTGGCCGCTGCGCAACGACGCCCGGGTGCGGGTCTTCGAGCGCACCAACGTCCGTACGCTCACCCCGGAGGCCATCGACGGGCCGGTCGAGCTGACCGTGGCCGACCTGTCGTTCATCTCGCTGCGGCTGGTGCTGCCGGCGCTGGCCGGCTGCACCGGCGCCGACGGCGACCTGGCGCTGATGGTGAAGCCGCAGTTCGAGGTGGGCAAGGAGCGGGTCGGCCCCGGCGGGGTGGTCCGCGACCCGGCGCTGCGCGCCGAGGCGGTGCTGGACGTGGCGGCCGCCGCGGCGCAGCTGGGCCTGGGTCTCGCCGACGTGGCCGCCAGCCCGCTGCCGGGGCCGAGCGGCAACGTCGAGTTCTTCGTATGGTTACGCCGGGACGCACCGCCGGCCGACCCGGAGCGGGTGCGGGCCGTGGTGACGGCCGGGCCGGGCGGCCCGGCGGCGTCCGGCGACGTGCCGGACGCGGCGACGGAGGAGGTGGCCGGGTGAACGCGGTCGCGAGTGGCGTGGACGCGCGGGGCCGGTCCGCGGCGCGGGCGGAACGGACGGTCCGGTGAGCCGGACCGCCCTGCTGGTGACGCACACCGGCCGCCGGCGCAGCACCGAGCACGCCCGCGCGGTGGCGGCCGACCTGATCGCGGCCGGCTTCGAGGTGCGGGTGGTCGCCGAGGAGGCCGACGACCTCGACCTGCCCGGGGTGATCCCGGTGACCGGCCCGAAGGCCGCCGAGGGCGCCGAGATCGTCTTCGCCCTCGGCGGTGACGGCACCTTCCTGCGCGCCGCCGAGCTGGCCCGCCCGGCGAAGGTGCCGCTGCTCGGCATCAACCTGGGCAAGGTCGGCTTCCTCGCCGAGGCCGAGATCGACGACCTGGACAGCGCGGTACGCGACGTGGTCGGGCGCAACTACAGCGTGGACGAGCGGCTCACCCTGGACGTCACCGCCGAGTTCGACGGCGGCCCGACGATCGAGTCCTGGGCGCTCAACGAGATCAGCGTCGAGAAGGGGGAGCGGGCCCAGATGCTCGAACTCCTCGTCGACGTGGACGGCCGGCCGCTGTCCCGCTACGGCTGCGACGGGGTGGTCTGCGCCACCCCCACCGGCTCCACCGCGTACGCGTTCTCCGGCGGCGGGCCGGTGGTGTGGCCGGAGGTGGAGGCGCTGCTGCTGGTGCCGATCAGCGCGCACGCGCTGTTCAGCCGCCCGCTGGTCACCGCGCCCACCTCCACCTTCGCGATCACCGTCGACCCGTTCACCACCCTCGCGGTGCTCAGCTGCGACGGCCGGCGGGTCTACGACCTGCCGCCCGGTGCGCGGGTGACGGTGCGGCGCGGGGCGTTGCCGGTGCGCATCGTCCGGCTGCGGGCCCGCCCCTTCACCGACCGGCTGGTGGCCAAGTTCGGGCTGCCCGTGCACGGCTGGCGGGGCTCCCGCCGCTGACCCGCGACCATCCGTTCCCCGCGGCCCGGTTGCGGCCGGCGGGCGCTCCGGGGTGAACACCGGGTCGACATCCGCCCCCTCGCGCGTGTCCACCTGGCGACATGTCGCCGGTGCGGCGCACCGCGGCTAGTGACCGCACGATCATCTCCGTCGCAGACTCCGATCGGTCGGTCTCCTCGGTTGCCGGCCCTGGAGTAGAGGAGCGCATCGTATGCACTGGCCCCCACGCTGGCTCGCCGCCGGCGCGGTCGGCGCGCTGGTGGTCGGACTCGCCGCCCCGGCGTCCGCCGCCCCGCCCGCCCGACCCGCCGGTCCCACCCCGGGCACCACCCCCGCCCCGGGCTCCGCGCCCGTGCGCATCACGCTGATCACCGGTGACCAGGTCGACCTGACGCAGACCGCGCCCGGCCGGGTCGCCGCCACCGTCCGCCCCGGCCCGGGCCGGGAGCGGATCGTCTTCCAGAGCATCGAGGCCGACGGCGGGCTGCGGGTGCTGCCCAGCGACGTCGTGCCCTACCTCTCCGCCGGGGTGCTCGACCCGGACCTGTTCGACGTGCAGGAGTTGGCCGCTGACGGGTACGGCGACGCCGGTCAGAAGGCGCTGCCGCTGATCGTGCGTTACCAGGAGCCGGCCGCCGGGCGGGTGCGTCCGCTGGCCGGGGCCACCGCCGCCCGCCCGCTGGAGAGCATCAACGGCGCGGCGCTGCGCGTCGGTAAGAGCGACCTCGGCGGGCTGTGGACCGCGCTACGGGACACCCCGGCCGGTCGTACCGCCACCGCGGGCCCGGCCCGGCTCGGTGCGGGTATCGCCCAGATCTGGCTGGACGGCCGGGTCCGCGCGGATCTGGAGCACAGCGTGCCGCAGATCGGCGCGCCGGCGGCCTGGGCGGCCGGCCGGGACGGCGCCGGCGTGCAGGTGGCGGTGCTCGACACCGGCGCCGACGACACCCACCCCGATCTGGCCGGCCGGATCGCTGGCAGCCAGGACTTCTCCGGCAGCGGGAGCGCCCGCGACGGGCACGGTCACGGCACCCATGTGGCGGCCACCATCGCCGGTAGCGGCGCCGCCTCCGAGGGGCTGCGCAAGGGCGTCGCGCCCGGCGCGAAGCTGCTGGTGGGCAAGGTGCTCGACGACGGCGGCAGCGGCTACGAGTCGTCGATCATCGCGGGCATGGAGTGGGCCGCCCACTCCGGCGCCAAGGTGGTCAACATGAGCCTCGGCGGCAGCCCGACCGACGGGACCGACCCGATGAGCCAGGCCCTCAACGACCTGACCGCCGCCACCGGCGCGCTCTTCGTGGTCGCCGCCGGCAACGCGGGCGCGGCCCGCACCGTCGGCACGCCGGGCGCCGCCACCGCGGCGCTCACCGTCGGCGCGGTGGACCGTGAGGACAACCTGGCCGACTTCTCCAGCCGCGGCCCGCGCCTGGGTGACAACGGCCTGAAGCCGGAGATCACCGCGCCGGGCGTCGGGATCGTCGCCGCCCGCGCCGCCGGGACCACCATGGGCACGCCGGTGGGGGACGCGCACACGACCGCGTCCGGCACCTCGATGGCCACCCCGCACGTGGCCGGCGCGGCCGCCATCCTCGCCCAGGAGCACCCCGACTGGACCGCCGGGCAGCTCAAGGACGCGCTGGTCAGCACGACGAAGGCGACGCCGGGGCTGACCGTGTTCGAGCAGGGTGCCGGCCGGGTCGACGTGCCGCGGGCGCTGGGCCAGCGGGTGTACGGCTCGGCCACCGCCGACTTCGGCCGGCTGACCGCCGCCGGTGCCGGGGCGGAGCGGACCGTCACGTACACCAACGGCACCGCCGCCGCGCAGACCCTGCGGCTGGCCCTGGAGCTGCGCAACCTGGACAGCGGCGCGGCCGAGACCGACGGCGTGTCCGTCGGCTCCACCGAGGTGACCGTCCCGGCCGGCGGCAGCGTCGCCGTGCCGCTGCGCGCCGACCCGGCGAAGTTGGACCGGGGCCCGCACGGCGGCTGGCTGGTGGCCACCGGCGCGGACGGCGTCGCCGTGCGCACCGCCGTCGGGCTCACCCTCAGCGGCCCGCTGCACACCGTCACCCTGCGGGCGCTGGACCTGGCCGGGCAGCCCGGCCTGGCGCCGGTGGTCACCCTCTTCGGTGAGCACCCCGAGTCCGACGCGCTCGGCTGGCTGGGCGGAGCAGACTGGCAGGTGCAGGTCGAGGAGGGCCCGTACCTGCTCCAGGGGCTGATCGAGCACGGCGCCCCGCTGGACGAGCAGATCACCCTGGTCACCGACCCCGAGCTGATGGTCGACCGGGACCTCACCGTGGTGCTCGACCCGCGCAAGGGCACCCCGGTCCGGATCGAGACCCCGAAGCCGGCGGAGCAGCGGTCGTCGATCAGCTTCTACGAGCACCGGATCTTCGGCAACGGCCGACAGGTCGACCACGGGGTGATGACGTTCAGCACCATCCAGCAGGTGAACGTCACCCCGACCCGTCCGGTCACCCGGGGCGAGTTCGAGTTCTCCTCCCGCTGGCAGCTGGTCAAGCCGATGGTGGACGCCACGGTCAGCAAGGTCGCCGGCCCGCTGGACATCAACCTGCTGCACCAGTCCCCGGCGCCCACCGGCCGGCGCAAGCTGCCGCTGGTCTGGGCCGGCACCGGGACCGCCGCCGAACTGGCCCGGGCCCGGGGCGCCGCCGCGCTGCTCACCGCCGACCCGGAGCGCACGGAGGAGGAGCAGGTCGCCGCGGCCGCCGCGGCCGGCGTGGCGGTGGCGCTCATCGTCCGTCCGGCCGACTGGAGCGCGTGGACGGTCTGGAACCCGGCCGGCGACCGGCTACCCATCCCGGCCATGGTCGTGGCGTACGACGACGGCCAGCGGATGATCGCGGCGGCGAAGACCGGGCGCGCCACGCTGGACCTGACGCTGACCGTGGACAGCCCCTACCTGTACGACGTGTTCCAGGTGTCCAAGGGGCGGGTGCCGGAGCGGATCGTGCACACCGTGACCGCGGAGAACACCGCCGAGGTCACCGCCCGCTACGGCGACACCGGCGGTTTCGAGTGGGCCACCGAGCAGCGGTTCGGCTGGCGTCCCTGGCAGGAGTACTCCTGGAACGACGACCAGCGGTTGGTGCGTACCGGCACCACCCGGCAGGAGTTCGTCAGCGCCGGGGACTCGTGGTGGCAGCAGCGGGTGCTGCACCGGCTCACCTGGTCCTGGGGGCGGCTGCTCGGCGGGCTCGTCCAGCAGCCCCGGCGGTACGCGGCCGACGACCGGGAGACCGAGACCTGGCACGCCCCGGTCGTCCGGCCGGCCGTGCCGGCCGCCGGCGGGGCGCCGGTGCCCACGCGCACCGGGGACACGCTGGACCTGCGGGTGGCCGAGTTCGTCGACGCCGACGGCCACTACAGCGCGGCCGGCGGCGGCGAGGAGCCGGACACCGTCGAGGCCCGGCTCAGCCGCGACGGGCAGCAGATCGCCGACCTCTCCGGCGGCTGGGCGCCCGTGCCCACCACCCCCGGCGCGGCGCGCTACCGGCTGGACCTGACCACGCAGCGGTCGTCGGACGAGTGGCGCTGGGCCACCCGGACCGAGACGGCCTGGCAGTTCAGCTCGGCCCGTCCGGCCGGTGCGGCGGCGCAGCCGCTGCCGCTGCTCCAGGTGGACTACCGGGTGCCGGCCGACCTGCGGGGCGAGGTGTCCGGCAACCGGGGCCACCGGCTCGGCCTGACCCTGCGCCAGCCGGCCGGCGTGCCGGCACCGACCGGCACCACCCTGCGGGTGGAGGTGTCGTTCGACTCCGGCGCGACCTGGCGGCCGGCGCCGGTGAACGGTTCCGGCACCCGGTACACCGCGCTGGTGCCGGCCGGCCGGGGCCCGGTGTCGCTGCGGGTGCACGCCACCGACCGCGCCGGCAACGTCGTCGACCAGACCGTGATCGACGCGTACGGCCTGCGCTGAGGCGGGGGGCGGGACGGCCGACCGGGCCGTCCCGCCCCGTGCCGGCGAGGCCGGAGGGCTCCGCCCGGTGGCGGCGACGGCGGGCCCGGTGGCGGCTACCCCTCAGAGCCAGCCGCGCCGGGCGGCCTGGTAGGCCAGCCCCGGTCGGGTGTCCACCCCGGCGGCCGTCATCAGGTCGGCGAGCCGGCGTTGCACGGTACGCCGGCTCACCCCGAGCTGGGAGGCGATGGACTTGTCCGGCACCCCGGCCACGAAGAGCGAGAGCAGCCGGACCTCGTCGGCGTCCGGCTGGTAGCCGTCGGCCGCGCCGGCCGGCGTGGCGGCCGACCGCAGCGGGGTCGCCATCCGCCAGTGGCTCTCGAAGAGGGCGAGCAGCGCGTCGAGCAGTTGGCTGCGGCCGATGACCGCGGCGCTCGGCTCGCCGATGTCCCGGTCCGGCACCAGCGGGCAGATCGCCGTCCGGGCGTCCACGATGGCCAGCCGGACCGGCAGCCGATCGAGCACCCGGGCCTGCTCGCCGGCGCGTACGCCCTGCTCCACGTCCGCCAGCGCGCCCGGTTCGAGGAGCATCTCCCGCTCGTAGATGGCCCGGTAGCGCACCCCGCGGGCCAGCGCGTCGAACTCCTCGACGTTCTCCGAGCCGGGCATCGTCAGCGGGTTGGCCCGGCAGAACCAGAGCACCTCGGTGCGGGCCGAGTTCTGCGCGTCGCGCAGCCGTTCCCGGAGCGCCCCGGGGCCGGTGATCACCTCGACCAGGTGGTCGGCGTCGTGCCGGCGCAGGCCGGCCCGGTACTCCTCGGTCAGCCGGGTGACCGCCACGCGGGCGGCCTCCAGCGCCTCCTGGCGGCGCAGCAGCGCCTCGCCGAGCGCGACGTCGGGTGCCAGCGGCCGCAGCGGCCCGTCCGGGTCCGGCCCGGTCGGCAGGACCAGCCCCTTGCCGCGCAGGGTGTCGAGCTGGGCGACGACCTCGGCGCGCGGGCGGCGCAGCCGCCGGGCCAGCTCGTCGACCCGCGCCACGGTGAGCTGGACGAGGCAGCGGTACAGCTCCTCCTCGCCCGGGGTCAGGCCGATCACGTCCAACACGGGGCTGAACTGTACGACCCCGCCGGGCGCGGCACGACCCACCCCGGCGTCGCCGGCTGGTCAACTGTCGGGGGCCGCGTCTACTGTCGGGTGCTGTGCTGGAAGAGCTGCGCATCACCGGACTGGGCGTCATCGAGGACACCACGCTGCCGTTGACCGGCGGGATGAACGTCATCACCGGCGAGACCGGTGCGGGCAAGACCATGGTGGTGACCGGCCTCGGCCTGCTCTTCGGCGGCCGGGCCGACGCCGGGCGGGTGCGGGCCGAGCCCGGCCGCGCCGTGGTGGAGGGGCGGCTGCGGCTGACCGGCCGGGTCGCCGCGACGGTGCACGCCCGGATCACCGACGCCGGCGGCGAGCCGGACGAGGACGGCTCGCTGCTGCTCAGCCGCACGGTGACGGTGGAGGGGCGGTCCCGGGCCCACCTGGGCGGCCGCAGCATGCCGGTGTCCATGCTCGGCGAGGTCGGCGAGCAGGTGGTGGCCGTGCACGGCCAGTCCGACCAGCTGCGGCTGCTGCGCCCGGCCGAGCAGCGGGCCGCGCTCGACCGGTTCGCCGGCCCGGAGCACGAGAAGCTGCTCGACGCGCTGCGCGAGGCGTACACCGGCTGGCGGCGGGTGGTCGACGACCTGGCCGACCGGCGGCGCAACGCCCGTGAGCGCAACCAGGAGGCCGACCTGCTCCGGCTCGGGCTCGACGAGATCACCCGGGTCGACCCGCAGCCCGGCGAGGACGACGAGCTGAAGGCCGAGGCGCAGCGGCTGGAGCACGCCGAGGGGCTGCGCACCGCGGCGCAGCTGGCCCAGCAGTGCGTCGCCGGTGGCGTGGAGGCCGCCGACGACACGCCGGACGCCACCGCGCTGCTCGGCACCGCGCGGCGCACCCTCGAGGCGCAGGCCGGCACCGACCCGGCGCTGGGCGAGCTGGCGGCGCGGCTGGAGGAGGCCGCCACCCTGGTCGCCGACGTCTCCGCCGAGCTCTCCGCCTACCTCGCCACGCTGGATGCCGACCCGGCCCGGTTGCAGGCCGTCTACGAGCGCCGGGCGGCGCTGCGGGCGCTGACCCGCAAGTACGCCGACGACGTGGACGGGGTGATCGCCTGGGCCGAGCGGGCCCGCACCCGACTGTCCGACCTGGACACCTCCGACGAGCTTCTCGACGAGCTGGACCGCGAGTCCCAGCGGCTGGCCGGCGAGGTGGCCGACCTGGCCGCCCGGGTGTCGACCTCGCGCCGGGAGGCAGCCATCCGGTTCGCCGAGCAGGTCACCGTCGAGCTGGCCGGGCTGGCCATGCCGCACGCCCGGATCGACGTGGCGGTGCTGCCCCGGCCGGCCGGGCGGGCCGAGCCGACGTTGCCGGTCAACGGGGTCGAGGTCGGCCTCGGCCCGGACGGCGGCGACGAGGTCGAGCTGCGCCTGCTGGCCCACCCAGGCGCGCCGGCGCTGCCGTTGCAGCGCGGCGCCTCCGGCGGTGAGCTGTCCCGGGTGATGCTCGCCATCGAGGTGGTCTTCGCCGGCTCCGGCGGCCCGCCCACGCTGGTCTTCGACGAGGTCGACGCCGGGGTCGGCGGCCAGGCCGCGGTGGAGATCGGCCGGCGGCTGGCCCGGTTGGCCCGCAGCCACCAGGTGCTGGTGGTCACCCACCTGCCGCAGGTGGCCGCGTTCGCCGACCGGCACCTGGTGGTGGCGAAGGACACCGGGGGCGCGGTCACCACCAGTGGCGTGCGGGTGGTGGAGGACACCGAACGCGCCCGTGAGCTGTCCCGGATGCTGGCCGGTTTGCCGGATTCGGATCTGGGTATCGCCCACGCCGAGGAGTTGCTCGCGGTGGCGGCCCGGGAAAGGCGGCCGTGACACCGCCGATTGTGACCACAGGCACACCGGGTTGCGTCCCGGTGTGCTTCCCTGGGTAGGCGGCCCTGCTCAGGCATGTCGCGACAGCAAACCCTGCCTCACATGCCAGGATGGTCACGATGCGTCTACCCACGTTGCGCCGGACCCGGAACCCGGAACCCGGCCGGATCGTCGGCACCGCCCGCCTCGATCGCCGCACGAAGCGGCTGGTCGGGCGGCTGCGCCCCGGCGACATCGCGGTCATCGACCACGTCGACCTGGACCGGGTCGCCGCCGACTCGCTGGTCGCGGTCGGCGTCGCCGCGGTGCTCAACGCCAAGCCGTCGGTCTCCGGCCGCTACCCCAACCTCGGCCCGGAGGTGCTGATCGGCGCGGGCATCCCGCTCCTGGACGACCTGGGCGAGAGCATCTTCGAGCAGATCCGCGAGGGCGACACCGTGCGGATCGAGGGCAACACGGTGTTCGTCGGCGACGAGCCGGTGGCGCACGGCAGCCTGCAGGACGCCGAGACGGTCGCCAAGGCGATGGCCGACGCCCGGGAGGGCCTGTCGGTGCAGTTGGAGGCGTTCGCCGCCAACACCATGGACTACCTCCGGCAGGAGCGCGACCTGCTCCTCGACGGTGTCGGCGTACCGGAGATTCAGACCCAGATCCAGGGCCGGCACTGCCTGATCGTGGTCCGTGGCTACGACTACAAGGCCGACCTGGACGTGCTGCGCCCCTACATCCGGGAGTTCAAGCCGGTCCTCATCGGCGTCGATGGCGGGGCGGACGCCCTCGTCGAGGCCGGCTACACCCCCGACATGATCATCGGCGACATGGACTCGGTCACCGACGACGTGCTGCGCTGCGGCGCCGAGGTGATCGTGCACGCCTACCCGGACGGTCGGGCGCCCGGGCTGGCCCGGGTCACCGGGCTGGGCGTACCGGCGGTGACCTTCCCGGCCGCCGCGACCAGCGAGGACCTCGCCATGCTGCTCGCCGACGAGAAGGGCGCCTCGCTGCTGGTCGCGGTCGGCACCCACGCCACCCTGGTGGAGTTCCTCGACAAGGGTCGCGGCGGGATGGCCTCGACGTTCCTCACCCGGCTCAAGGTCGGTGGCAAGCTGGTCGACGCCAAGGGCGTCAGCCGGCTCTACCGGCAGAGCATCTCCGGCTCCTCACTGCTGCTGCTGGTCCTCTCGGCGGTCGCCGCGATGGCCTCCGCCGTGGCGGTCTCCACCGTCGGCAAGGCGTATTTGGGTGTGGTCTCCGAGTGGTGGGACAATTTCGTGTTCCAGCTCGGCCAGCTCTTCTAGCTCCCCGACCGATCAAGAGGCTGCAAGCGTGATCAATTTCCGCTACCACGTGGTGTCCCTGACCGCGGTGTTCCTGGCGTTGGCGATCGGCCTGGTCGTCGGCACGGCCGCCCTCAACGGCCCGGTCGCCGACTCGCTCAAGGAGAACGTCAACGCGCTGCGCAAGGACAACCAGCAGATGCGCCAGGCGTACAACAACCTGGAGCGGGAGCTGGAGATGGAGGAGGACTTCGCGGCCGAGATCGCGCAGGTCGTCCTGCCGGGCCGGCTCACCGGCAAGCGGGTGCTGGTGCTCAGCCTGCCCACCGGGCGCGACCACACCGAGGGCGTGCTGAAGATGCTCCAGCTCGCCGGGGCCGACATCACCGGCCGGGTCGACCTGCAGGACAAGTTCATCAACCCGGACAACAACAACAACCTGCTGGAACTGGCCGTCACCGCGGCCCGCCCCACCAGCGCCCCGACCTCCGGCCTGCCGGGCAACGGGCACGGCGTGGAGACCTCCAGCGCGCTGCTGGCCAGCGTGCTGCTCGACCGGTCGCCCGGCGCGGCCCCGGTCAGCGAGGCCGACCGGCGGGCGGTGCTCGCCGCGTACAGCAACGCCGGCTACCTCACCACCGAGGACCGGGTGACCGGGGCGGCGGAGGCCGTGGTGGTGGTCAGCGGGCAGCCGTACGTCGACAAGGACTCGGCCAAGAAGGACGAGTCGGTGGTCAAGGTCGCCGAGCAGTTCGACCGCACCGGCGCGATCGTGGTCGGCGGCAACGGATCGGCCGGCGGCAACCTGGTGGCCATCGTCCGCGGCGACCCGGTGCTGACCCAGACCATCTCCACCGTCGACAACGCCAACACGATCCAGGGCCAACTGGTCACCAGCCTGGCGCTGGTGCAGCAGCTCACCGAGAAGAAGGCCGGGCAGTACGGCGTCGGCGACAACGTCTCCTCGCTGCTGCCTAGACTGCCCCAGTGAGCGAAGGACGTGCCCGGGTGTCCGGCCTGCCGGCCGCGCTCCCGGCCGGGCGGGAGCGCGGCGGCGTGACCGCCGCCGAGTGGAGCGGGGGAGCGGCGTGAGCGCGAGGAGTGAGCCGGTGTTGCGAGCCCCGCAGTCGCGAACGAAGGTGGCACGGTGAGCCTGCTGGGTCGACTGCTGATCGCCGGGGCCGGTGCGGCCGCCGCCCGGTACGCGCTGCGCGAGGTGCGTACCGCGCCGGTCGGGCCGGCGCTGGACCGGACGAACTTCCGCGGCCGCACGGTCAGCCTGGCCGCCGGCCCGGCGCTGGCCCTCGGCGCGGCCGGGGCGGGCGCGTTCGGGGCCACCAGCGCCTCCTCCGGCGCCGCGGCACTGGTCGCCGGGGTGGGCGCCGGGGCGGTCGGGCTCTACGACGACGTGGTCGGCGCGCGGCCGGAGCAGAAGACCGCCAAGGGTTTCGCCGGGCACCTCGCCGCGCTGCGCGAGGGGCGGGTGACCGCCGGGCTGATCAAGATCGTCGGGGTGGGCGCGGCCGGCCTCGGCGCCGCCGCCCTGCTCGCCACCGACCCCCGGGTCGCCGCCCATCCCCGCCGGCAGCGCCACCGCGCGCTGGGCCGCGGCGTGGACGTGCTGCTCGGCGCGGGCGTGGTGGCCGGCACCGCCAACCTGCTCAACCTGCTCGACCTGCGCCCCGGGCGGGCGCTGAAGTCCGGCCTGCTGCTCGGCGCGCCGCTGGCGCGCGGCCCGCACGGCGGGATCGCCGCCGGCGCGGTCGGCGCCGCCGCCGGGCTGCTCCCCGACGACCTCGGCGAACGGGTGATGCTCGGCGACAGCGGCGCGAACGCGCTCGGCGCGCTGCTCGGCGTCGCGCTGGCCGCCCGGACCGGCCCGGTCGGCCGCGCCGGCGTCCTCGCCGTCCTCGCCGGTCTCACCGCGGCCAGCGAGAAGATCAGCTTCACCCAGGTCATCCAACGCACCCCCGGGCTGCGTGAACTCGACGCACTGGGCCGTCGCGCCGACTGACGTGACCACACCGGCACCCCTCGCCGGCGCCGGCCGGGTGGCCGGAGCAGCCGCGCTCATCGCCGTCCTCACCGTGCTCAGCCGGCTCGCCGGCTTCGGCCGCACCGCCGTCTTCACCTGGGTCGTGCAGAAGAGCGACCTCGGCGGCATGTACGTGATCGCCAACACGGTTCCCAACATCATCTTCGAGATCGTCGCGGGCGGCGCGCTGGCGAGCCTGGTCGTACCGCTGCTGGCCGGGCCGGTCGCCGCCGGCGACCGGCGCGCGGTGGCGGCCACCACCGGGGCCCTGCTCACCTGGACGATCACCCTGCTCGTGCCGCTGGCCGTGCTGGTCGCGGTGGCGGCCGGCCCCGTGGTGTCGCTGATCAGCGAGGGGCGCTCGGAGGCGGAACTGGCCGCCGGCGCCCGGATGCTGCGGATCTTCGCCCCCCAGCTCCCGCTCTACGGCATCGGCATCGTGCTCACCGGCGTGCTCCAGGCGCACCGCCGGTTCGCCTG
Source organism: Micromonospora sp. R311 (assembly GCF_056780015.1). Lineage (NCBI taxonomy): Bacteria > Bacillati > Actinomycetota > Actinomycetes > Micromonosporales > Micromonosporaceae > Micromonospora > Micromonospora sp. R311. The sequence goes on along the minus strand of NZ_JBSWCE010000021.1, from coordinate 120,884 downwards.
GCCGGTGATCGCGCCGCTGCTGTCCAGCCTCACCGTGATCGTGGTCTACCTCGCCTTCGGCGGCGCAGAGGGACGCGGCGCGAGCGTGGCGCAGGTGAGCCGTGGGGGCGAGCTGGTCCTGTCTGCCGGCACCACGGCGGGCGTGGTGGTGCTGTCACTGTCGCTGCTGATCCCGCTGCGCCGACTGGGCCTGCGGCTGCGCCCCGGCTACGCATTTCCCCTCGACGCCCGGGCCCGGGTGGGCGGGCTGGCGCTGGCCGGCGCGATCACCGTGACCGCGCAGCAGGTCGCGCTGCTGGTGCTGCTGAACCGGGTGTCGGGCGGCCCGACCGGCTCGCCGCAGGTGTTCAACCTGGCCCAGACCATGTACCTGCTGCCCTGGGCCGTGCTGGCGGTGCCGCTGGCGGTGGCGGCGTACCCGACGCTGGCGACCGCGGCGGCCGCCGGGGACGACGAGGACTACCGGCGCACCCTCTCCTCGACCGTGCGCGGGGTGCTGCTGTTCAGCTGCCTCGGTGCGGCGGCGCTGGTCGGCACCGCCGGGCCGGTCGCCGCGTTCTTCTACCCGGACGATCCCGGGTCCACCGCCGCCGGGATCGCCGGCTTCGCCCCCGGCCTGCTCGGCTACGGCCTCTTCGCGGTGCTCTCCCGCGCCCTCTACGCCCGGGGGGACACCCGCCCCGCCACCCTGGCGATCACCGCCGGCTGGCTGGCCGTGCCGGTGGCGGCGGTGCCGCTTTCCGCGGTGCTCCCGCTGGCCGACCGGGTGCTGGCGGTCACCCTGGCCAATTCGGTCGGGATGCTGCTGCTCGGCGGGCTGCTGCTCGTCGCGGTGCGGCGCTCGGCCGGGCGCTCCGCGCTGGCCGGGGCCGCCCGGGCCGGTGCGGCCGGACTGCTCGCCGGTGTGCTGGCCGCGGCGGCCGGCGCGGCGGCGGCACACTGGCTGTCGGCCGCCGCAGACGGGACCCCGACGACATTCGCGGCACTCGTGCAGGGCATGCTGTCCGGAGTCCTGGTCGGCGTGGTGTTCCTCGCCGTGGCCCGACTGGCGGACCGGCGGGACGTGCAGCCGCTGCTCGCGGGGGTGCGGCGGCGGCTCGGCCGGGGGCGTCGGGCCGGCGGGGGGCGGCAGGACGGCGTTCCCCCATCGCGGGGAGACGGGAAGGAGACGGTGTCCCGGTGAGCGCGTGGCGTGCGGCCGTGGGCCCCACGGCCGGCGACGGGAGTCGTGCCCGGTGACGCGGCGCGGGACGGGTGACCGGCGGGCGGCGGTCGCCGAGCGGAGGTGGTCGTGGTGAGGCAACCGGCGCGGGTTCCCGGCTGGCACGGCACGGTCGGCCTGCTGCTCGCCTCCAGCACCGGCGGGGTCGGGCAGCACGTCCGCTCGCTGGCCGCCGGGCTGGCCGCCGCCGGCGCCGGGGTGCTGGTCTGCGGCCCGGCCGCGACCCAGGAACAGTTCGACTTCACCGGCGTCGGCGCCCGCTTCCACCCGGTGGAGATCCCGGCCAGCCCCACCCCGGCCGACGCGCGGGCGGTGACCGCGCTGCGCCGGGCGCTGGCCGCCGAGCCGGTCGACGTGCTGCACGCGCACGGACTGCGGGCCGGGCTGGTCGCGGTGCTCGCCCGGCCGGCCGCCCCGGTGGTGGTCACCTGGCACAACGCGGTGCTCGCCGGCGGGTTGCGCGGCAGCCTGTCCCGGCTGGTCGAGCGGATCGTCGCCCGGGGCGCCCGGGTCGCCCTCGGCGCCTCCGCCGACCTGGTGGACCGGGCCGCCGCGCTGGGCGCCACGGACGCCCGGCTCGCCCCGGTCGCCGCGCCGGCACTACCCGCGCCGCGCCGCCGCCGGGCCGCCGTCCGGGCCGAGTTCGGCGTGGGCGCGGACCAGCCGCTGGTCGTCTCCGTGGGCCGGTTGCACCCGCAGAAGCGGTACGACGTGCTCGTCGACGCGGCGGCCCGGTGGCGTACCCGGACGCCGCCGCCGGTCGTGGTGATCGCCGGTAGCGGCCCGGCCTACCTGCCGCTGGCCGCCCGGATCTCCGCCGCCCGCGCCCCGGTCACCCTGCTGGGCCACCGCACCGACGTGGCCGACCTGCTGGGCGGCGCCGACCTGGCGGTGGTGACCAGCGACTGGGAGGCCCGCCAGCTCTTCGCGCAGGAGGCGCTGCGGGCCGGCGTACCACTGGTGGCCACCGCGGTCGGCGGCCTGCCCGAGCTGGTCGGCGAGGCCGCGGTGCTGGTGCCGCCGGGTGACGTGGACGCGGTCGACGCGGCCGTGCGCGCGCTGCTCGACGATCCGGACCGCCGCGCCGACCTGGCCCGCCGGGGCGCCGCCCGGGCCGCGACCTGGCCCACCGAGGCGGACACCCTGGCCCAGCTCACCACCCTCTACGCCGAACTGGCCCCGGACGCCGCCGGTCCGGCCGCCCCGGACGCCGGTGCCCCCTCGACGGGACGCCGGTGATGCTGCGCAGACTCGCCCCCGCACTGCTCACCCTGCTCGTCGTGGCGCTCGGCATCACCGCGCTGGCGGTCCGGCCGGCCGCGGACGTTCCGGGCCGCACCGCCGACTACGTGGTGGTGGCCGGGGTGGCCGGGCTGCGCTGGGAGGACGTCGACCCGCAAACCACCCCGACGCTGTGGCGGATGGCCCAGCGGGGCTCGATCGGTTCGCTGTCGGTGCGCTCCGCGCACCGGCCGACCTGCCCGGTGGACGGCTGGCTGACCCTCGGCGCCGGCAGCTACGCCGCCTGGAACGGCAGCCGGCCGACCGGTGGCTGCCCGGCGGCGGCGGTCACCGTGGAGCAGCCGGACGGCATCGGCGCGAACCTGCCCGACCAGGAGAGCGTCGTTCTGCACAACCAGGAGCGGCTGCCGTGGGGCACCGTGCCGGGCTCGCTGTCCGAGTCGGTGCGCTGCTCGGTGGCGGTCGGGCCGGGCGCGGCGGTGGCCGCCGCCCGGCCGTTCGGCCGGGTCGACCGGTACGCCCCGGCGCTGCCGCCGGACCCGGCCGGCCTGCTCGGCTCCTGCGTGCTGAGCATCGTCGACCTCGGCACCGTGGCCGGCGAGGACCCGGCGGTCCGCGCCGCGGCGGCCCGTGCGGCCGACGCCCAACTGGCCCGGGTGCTCGCCGCCCGCCCGCCCCGCTCCCTGGTGCTGGTCGCCGGGGTGTCCGATACCGAACAGCCGTCCCGGCTGCACGTGGCCGTCGCCGACGGGCCGGGCTGGGAGGGCGGCTGGCTCACCTCGGCGAGCACCGGCCGGGAGGGCTACCTGCAGCTGGTCGACCTCGCGCCGACCGCGCTCGCGGCGCTGGGCCGGCCACTGCCCGAGCGGCCGTTCCTGGGCCGGCCCGCGGAGTCGGTGGGCGACCGACCGGCCGATCTGGCGACCGCGATCGCCCAACCGGCCGACGCCGACCGGGAGGCCGCCGCCCAGCGGCGGGTCGCCGGCTGGTTCTTCACCCTGCTCGCCGCCGTCCAGGTGCTGCTCGGCGTCGCGGTGCTGCCGCTGCTGCGCCGGGCCCGCCGGCACGCCGGCCCGTACGGCCCGGAGCCGGTGTCCCGGCGGGTGGTGGCGGCGGTGGAGGTGCTGCTGATCGCCGCCGCGCTGGCCGTGCCGGCGGCCCTGCTCGCCGACGTGGTGCCGTGGTGGCGCGGCGAGCACGCGGGCGCCTGGTTCGCCGGGGTGACCGCCCTGCTGGTGGTCGGGGCCACCGCCGTCGTCCGGCTCACCCCCGGCTACCCGAACACGCTCGGCCCGCTCGGCGCGGTGGCCGGCCTGACCACGCTGACCGTCGGGCTGGACGTGGTCACCGGCGCCCGGTTGCAGCTCAACGGGGTGGTCGGCTACTCGGCCCTCGAGGGTGGCCGGTACGCCGGGCTGGGCACGGTCGGGCTCGGCGCGTTCGTCGCCGGCGCCCTGCTCAGCGCGGGCTGGCTCGCCCAGCGGGTAGGCCGCTCCTGGCGGCCCGCGGTGGTGGCGACGGTGGGCGGCACCGCCGTGGTGGTCGTCGGCAGCCCCTACTTCGGCGCGGACCCGATCGGCGCCATCGCGCTGACCGCCGGGGTGAGCGTGGCCGCGGTGATCAGCGTCGGCGGCTGGCTGACGCTGAGCCGGCTGGCCTGGGCGACGATGGCCGGCCTGGCGGTGACCGTCGGGCTGGCGGTGCTCGACGTGCGCCGGCCCGCCCCGGAGCGGGGCAGCCTGGGCCGCTTCCTGGCCGCGCTGGGCGACGGCACCGGCGGGCTGACCGTGCACCGGTCCAGCACGGCCAACCTGGAGACCCTGGTCAACAGCCCGCTGACCGTGCTGGCCCTGGCCGGGGCGCTGCTGGTGTGGTTCGCCCTGCTCCAGCCGTGGGGTGGGCTGATGCGGTTGTTCGGCATCTATCCGGCGATCCGGGCGGCGATGGCGGGCACCGCCGTCGCCGCGGTGGTGGGCGGCGTGCTGGGCGGCTCGGCGCTGGACGTGGCCGGGGCGGCCGGTGCGCTGGTGGTGCCGATGGCGGCGTTGGCCTCGCTGCGGGTGCTGGACCACTCCACCGACCGGACCCGGCCGGAGACGGGCGAGCAGCGCGACGGGTCCCCGGGGGCCGCGTCCCCGGACACCTCGGAAGGGTCGCCGGCCGACGCCGCGGACCCGACCGACCCGGCGCCCGCGGCCGCCGAGGAGGCGGCCGAACGGGCGCCGGACGGGCCGCCGGCGGGGGAGCGGGGCCGGGCCGCCCGCTCGTCCACCGAGGTCGCGACCTCCTGACCGGTGGGCGCCGACCGGCGCATACCTCGGGTGCGCCACCGGCACACCGCCGGTGAGGTGTTACCGTGGAATCCCGTGGATCGCGTGATCACTTGGCTGATCGGCACGGCGGTCTGCACGACCGCGACGGACGACACGGGAGCAGGCCTTGGCCCCTTCAGCACGGACGACCAGGCACATTTTCGTCACCGGGGGCGTCGCCTCCTCGCTGGGTAAGGGCCTCACCGCCTCCAGCCTCGGCAACCTGCTCACCGCGCGCGGGTTGCGCGTGGTGATGCAGAAGCTCGACCCCTACCTCAACGTCGACCCGGGCACGATGAACCCGTTCCAGCACGGCGAGGTCTTCGTCACCGAGGACGGCGCCGAGACCGACCTCGACGTCGGCCACTACGAGCGGTTCCTGGACCGGGCGCTCTCCGGCAAGGCGAACGTCACCACCGGCCAGATCTACTCCGCGGTGATCGCCAAGGAGCGGCGCGGCGAATACCTGGGCGACACCGTCCAGGTCATCCCGCACATCACCAACGAGATCAAGTCGCGGATCCTGGCGATGGCCGACCCGGACGACGACGGCCAGGTGCCGGACGTGGTGATCACCGAGGTCGGCGGCACGGTCGGCGACATCGAGTCGCTGCCGTTCCTGGAGGCGATCCGGCAGGTCCGCCACGACCTGGGCCGCGACAACTGCTTCTACCTGCACGTCTCGCTGGTGCCCTACCTGGCGCCGTCGGGTGAGCTGAAGACGAAGCCGACCCAGCACTCGGTGGCCCAGCTGCGCAGCATCGGCATCCAGCCGGACGCGCTGGTGCTGCGCTGCGACCGGGACATCCCGGACAAGGTCAAGCAGAAGCTCGCGCTCTACTGCGACGTCGACCGGGAGGCGGTCACCGCCGCGCCGGACGCGCCGAGCATCTACGACATCCCGAAGGTGCTGCACCGGGAGGGGCTCGACGCGTACGTGGTGCGCCGGCTCGGCCTCTCCTTCCGCGACGTGGACTGGAGCAGCTGGGACGACCTGCTGGACCGGGTGCACCAGCCGCGCCACACGATCACCGTCGCCCTGGTCGGCAAGTACGTCGACCTGCCCGACGCGTACCTGTCGGTCAGCGAGGCGATCCGGGCCGCCGGCTTCGGCCACCGGGCCCGGGTGCAGTTGCGCTGGGTGCCCAGCGACGAGTGCGTCACCCCGTCCGGCGCGGCGGCCGCCCTGGCCGGCGTCGACGGGATCGTCATCCCCGGCGGCTTCGGCGTGCGCGGCATCGAGGGCAAGATCGGCGCGGCCCGCTTCGCCCGGGAGAACGGCGTGCCGTTGCTCGGGCTCTGCCTCGGCCTGCAGTGCATGACCATCGAGGTGGCCCGGCACCTGGCCGGGCTGGACGGCGCCAACTCGCTGGAGTTCGACGAGGAGGCCAAGCACCCGGTCATCGCCACCATGGCCGACCAGGAGGACATCGTCGCCGGCAAGGGCGACCTGGGCGGCACGATGCGGCTCGGGGCGTACCCGGCGAAGCTCGCCGAGGGGTCGCTGGTCGCCGAGGCGTACGGCAGCGGCGAGGTCAGCGAGCGGCACCGGCACCGGTACGAGGTGAACAACGCCTACCGCGACGCGCTGACGAAGGCCGGCCTGCAGATCTCGGGCACCTCGCCGGACGGTCGGCTGGTGGAGTTCGTCGAGCTGGACCGCAACCTGCACCCGTTCTTCGTGGCCACCCAGGCGCACCCCGAGCTGAAGAGCCGGCCCACCCGGCCGCACCCGCTCTTCGCCGCGTTCGTCAAGGCGGCGGTGACGTACTCCGAGGCCGACCAGCTTCCGGTCGACCTGGAGGCCGCGGCGGGCGCGGCGGCCCGCAACGGCGGCTCCGCCGCCGCGAAGGCGGCGTCCGCCTCGTGAGCGCGAGCAGTGAGCCGGGTCTGCGAGCCCCGCAGTCGCGAACGAAGGTGGCACAGTGAGCGCGAGGAGTGAGCCGGGTCTGCGAGCCCCGCAGTCGCGAACGAAGGTGGCACAGTGAGCGCGAGGAGTGAGCCGGGTCTGCGAGCCCCGCAGTCGCGAACGAAGGTGGCACAGTGAGCGCGAGGAGTGAGCCGGGTCTGCGAGCCCCGCGGTCGCGAACCGAGGTGACGCCGTGAGCGCGGTGGAGCACCGCTACGAGGTGCGCTCCCGGGAGGAGCGCTACCGCGGCCGGATCTTCGACGTGGTCAGCGAGGAGGTGACCATGCCCGGCGGCGGCACCGCGGTGCGCGACTACGTCCGGCACGTCGGGGCGGTGGCCGTGGTGGCGCTCGACGCCGCCGGCCAGGTGGTGCTGATCCGCCAGTACCGGCATCCGGTCGGGCGGCACCTGTGGGAGCTGCCCGCCGGGCTGACCGACGTCACCGGCGAGGACCTGGCCGCCGCGGCGGCCCGGGAGCTGGCCGAGGAGGTCGACCTGGTGGCCGGCCGGCTGGACGTGCTGGTCGACCTGCACAGCTCGCCGGGCTTCACCAACGAGCTGGTCCGGGTATTCCTGGCCCGGGAGCTGACCGACGTGCCGGCCGAGCGGCGGCACGAGCGCCGCGACGAGGAGGCCGACCTCCAGGTGGTCCGGCTGGACCTGGACGAGGCGGTCGGCATGGTCCTGGCGGGGGAGATCACCAACGCGTCCTGCGTGGCCGGGCTGCTCGCCGCCGCCCGGGCCCGGGACGCCGGCTGGTCGGTGCTGCGCCGGGCGGACGCGCCGGTGCCGGGCTGAGCCCGGGCGCGTCCGGCTGAGCCGGACCGCCCGGGGATCGGGCGGAGAACCTGGTAAGGGGCCGTGCGGTACGCCGCACGGCCCCTTCGTCGTTCCGGTCGGGTCAGTCGCGCAGCGGGCGGCCCTGCCCGTCGACGCCACCGTTGACCAGGATCAGGATCCCGTCGATGAAGCCCCAGATGCCGCCGGCGCCGAGCGTGCAGACGCTGACGACCAGCTGCAGGACACCGATCTTGGTGTGGCCCATGTAGAACCGGCCGGCGCCGAGCCACCCGAGCAGGATGCCCAGGATGCCGGCGACGACCTTGCTCTTGTCGGAAACGCCCTGGGGATGCCCGGGCTGGTAAGGAGGAGTGGTCATGAGGCGACACCATATAGATCCACTCGTGTCCTGTCCGCAGCGGGACCCGCTGAGTGGGACGATAATGGACGAAAACTGTCCTGACGGCTGAGGTGACGTCCACCGCCGGCCGGGCCGATGCCTGACACTTCGTCAGCGTCGGCGGCCACCGGATGTCACTGTGCTGGCCCCCCGCGGGCGCCGGCACGCCTAGACTGCCGCCGGCGGGACCGGTGGACCGCGGTGGCAAAGGGGCCGCCGTGGCACCGAGCAGTCGGGGGAGAGCGGCCCCCCGAAGAGAGGTGTCTGCATCGTGAAGGTCGGAATCCCACGCGAGGTCAAGAACCACGAGTACCGCGTGGCGATCACGCCGGCGGGCGTCAACGAGTTCACCCGCAGCGGTCACCAGGTCTTCGTCGAGTCCGGCGCCGGTGCCGGGTCCAGCATCAGCGACGACGAGTTCGCCGCGGCCGGCGCCAAGATCCTGGCCACCGCCGACGAGGTGTGGGACACCGCGGAGCTGGTGCTCAAGGTCAAGGAGCCGATCGCCGAGGAGTACCACCGGATGCGCGAGGGGCAGGTGCTCTTCACCTACCTGCACCTGGCCGCCTCGAAGGAGTGCACCGACGCGCTCATCGACCGCAAGGTCACCGGCATCGCGTACGAGACGGTCGAGCTGCCCGACCGGTCGCTGCCGCTGCTCGCCCCGATGTCCGAGGTGGCCGGCCGGCTCGCCCCGCAGGTGGGCGCCTTCTACCTGATGCGCACCGGCGGCGGCCGCGGCGTGCTGCCCGGTGGCGTCTCCGGCGTGTACGCGGCGAAGACCGTGGTCATCGGCGCCGGTGTCTCCGGCATGAACGCCGCGGCGATCGCCCTGGGCCTGCAGTCCGAGGTGCTCCTGCTCGACAAGAACGTCGCCCGGCTGCGTCAGGCCGACGCGATCTACCGGGGCCACCTGCAGACGGTCGCCTCCAACGCGTACGAGATCGAGCGGGCCGTGCTCGACGCGGACCTGGTCATCGGCGCGGTGCTGGTGCCCGGCGCGAAGGCCCCGACGCTGGTCTCCAACGAGTTGGTGTCCCGGATGAAGCCGGGCAGCGTGCTGGTCGACATCGCGATCGACCAGGGCGGCTGCTTCGAGGACTCGCGCCCCACCACGCACGCCGACCCGGTCTACAAGGTGCACGACTCGATCTTCTACTGCGTGGCGAACATGCCCGGTGCGGTCCCCAACACCAGCACCTACGCGCTCACCAACGTCACCCTGCCGTACGCCCTGGAGCTGGCCAACCACGGCTGGCGCGAGGCGCTGCGCCGCGACCCGGCGCTGGCGCTGGGCCTGAACACCCACGACGGCCAGGTCACCTACGGCCCGGTCGCCGAGGCGCACGGCATGCGCGTCCTGCCGCTGGCGGACGTGCTGGCCTGAGCGGCGGCGGGCTGACCGGGGCACCGGACGGGGCCGGCGCGGGCACGCAGCCCGCGCCGGCCCTGCTCCGTGCCGTGCGCGGCTACCTCGACCACCTCACCGTCGAGCGTGGACTGTCCGCGAACACCCTGGCGTCGTACCGCCGGGACCTCGACCGCTACGTCGCGACGCTGGCCGCGGCGGGCCTCGCCGACCTCGCCGCCGTCGACCCCGCCACGGTGGAGTCGCACCTGGCCCGGCTGCGCGCCGGCGACGACGGGCACCCGCCGCTGGCCGCCTCCTCCGCGGCCCGGGCCGCCAGCGCGGTGCGCGGCCTGCACCGGTTCGCCGTGCGCGAGGGGCTGGCCGGGGCCGACCCGAGCCGTGACGTGCGCCCGCCCACCCCGCCGCGCCGGCTGCCCCGCGCGCTGCCGGTCGACGACGTGGTGCGGCTGCTGGAGACCGCCGGCCCGGTGGCCGCCGCCGGCGACGGCGCGCCGCTCGCGCTGCGCGACCGGGCGCTGCTGGAATTCCTGTACGGCACCGGGGCGCGGATCTCCGAGGCGGTCGGCGCCGCGGTGGACGACCTCGACCCGGCCGACGGGACGGCCCTGCTGCGCGGCAAGGGCGGGCGCACCCGGCTGGTCCCGATCGGCGGGTACGCGGTGGAGGCGCTGCGCGCCTACCTGGTGCGCGCCCGGCCCGCCCTGGCCGCCGCCGGCCGGGGCACCCCGGCGGTCTTCCTCAACGCGCGCGGCGGCGCGCTGTCCCGGCAGGGCGCTTGGACCATCCTGCGCCGGGCGGCGCAGCGGGCGGGCCTGCCGGTCGACGGGCCGCAGGCGGTCTCCCCGCACACGCTGCGCCACTCGTACGCCACCCACCTGCTCGACGGCGGCGCGGACGTGCGGGTGGTGCAGGAACTGCTCGGCCACGCCTCGGTCACCACCACCCAGGTCTACACCCTGGTGACCGTGGAGCGGCTGCGCGAGGTGTACGCCACCGCGCATCCGCGCGCCCGCGGCTGACCGGTGGCCGCGGGCCACCCGGGCCGGCCGGAAAGGGCGCCGGCCGACACGCCGAGCGGGTGCCGAACGCCCTGCTGGCCGGTGGCGTACAGTCGGCATCGGCGCGGACCTGGCGGGGAGATGCGACCGGGGTGCGCAGCGGCGCCGCGAAGGACGTCGGTCGGCTCCGACGCCGGGTGGTCGTCGGGAGGGGGCAACGAGGACATGGCTGGCAACGGTGACCGTGCCGAGACGTGGACGTCGGAGCTCCGCGAGCAGCAGGCCGCGCTCGGCAACGACCTGGGCCCGGCGGATCCGGCCGCCTACACGATGCGCAAGCCGATCCCCGAGCCGATGCCGACCGACCGGCACGGGCCGGCCCGGATCATCGCGATGGCCAACCAGAAGGGCGGGGTCGGCAAGACCACCACGACCATCAACCTGGGCGCCGCCCTGGCCGAGTACGGCCGCAAGGTGCTGCTGGTCGACTTCGACCCGCAGGGCGCGCTCTCGGTCGGCCTGGGGGTCAACCCGCACAACCTCGACCTGTCGGTCTACAACCTGCTCATGCAGGACGACGTCACGGCCGAGGACGTCCTGATCAAGACGGACGTGGCCGGGCTGCACCTGCTGCCGGCCAACATCGACCTCTCCGCGGCCGAGATCCAGCTGGTCAACGAGGTCGCCCGGGAGATGGCCCTGGCCCGGGTGCTGCGGTCGGTCCGCAAGGAGTACGACTTCATCCTGATCGACTGCCAGCCCTCGCTGGGCCTGCTGGCGATCAACGCGTTGACCGTCGCGCACGGCGTGCTCATCCCGCTGGAGTGCGAGTTCTTCAGCCTGCGCGGCGTCGCGCTGCTGCTGGACACCATCGACAAGGTCCGCGAGCGGCTCAACTTCGACCTGGAGCTCGAGGGCATCCTGGCCACCATGTACGACAGCCGCACCACCCACTGCCGCCAGGTGCTCCAGCGGGTGGTGGAGGCGTTCGGCGACAAGGTCTACCAGACGGTCATCACCAAGACGGTCAAGTTCCCCGAGTCGACCGTCGCCGGCGCCCCGATCACCACCCTCGACCCGGCCTCGTCCGGCGCCCGCAACTACCGGCAGCTGGCCCGTGAGGTGATCGCCGCCCAGGCGGAGCGGTAGCCCGGAGTGCGGCACCAGAGAGCCGGGTCGCCCCGGCCGTGGACTACGGTCGTCCGGTGACCGCGCCGCCCCTCGACCCGCCCGCCGCGCCGGAGCAGCCGCCAGCCGCGGCCCCGCCCGGCCCGGGCGCCGCCGTGGCCGGTGCCCCCACCAGCCCCACCGTCGACGACACGGCGGGCACCGCCGACGCCGACCCGGTGACCGCCGGCGGCGAGGCGGGCGCGGCGTCCGAGGGCTCGGCATCTGGGGCTGTTGCGTCTGGGGGTGTGGCGTCTGGGGCTGTGGCGTCGGAGGGCGCGGCGTCGGAGGGCGCGGCGTCGGAGGGCGCGGCCGAGGGCGGCGGGTTCACCGTCCGGCTGGCGAACTTCACCGGCCCGTTCGACCTGCTGCTGCAACTGATCGGCAAGCACAAGCTCGACGTCACCGAGGTGGCGCTGCACCGGGTCACCGACGAGTTCATCGCGTACATCCGGGCCATGGGTGACCAGTGGGACCTGGACGAGGCCAGCGAGTTCCTGCTCGTCGCGGCCACCCTGCTCGACCTGAAGGCGGCCCGGCTGCTGCCCGCCGCCGAGGTCGAGGACGAGGAGGACCTGGCCCTGCTGGAGGCCCGGGACCTGCTCTTCGCCCGGCTGCTGCAGTACAAGGCGTACAAGGAGGCGGCGGCGCACATCGCCGCGCTGGAGGAGGTCGGCGGCCGGCGCTACCCGCGGGCGGTCACCCTGGAGCCCCGTTACGCCGAGGCGCTGCCCGACCTGGTGCTCGGCATCGGCCCGCAGCGGCTGCTCAAGCTGGCGGTCAAGGCAATGACCCCGAAGCCGGCGCCCGAGGTCTCCATCGCCCACGTGCACATGGTGCGGGTCAGCGTCCGGGAGCACGCGGCGATCCTCACCGACCGGCTGCGCCGCGCCGGCACCGCCAGCTTCTCGGTGCTCTGCGCCGACTGCGACGCCACCCTGGAGGTGGTCGCCCGGTTCCTGGCGCTGCTGGAGCTCTACCGGGAGGGCCTGGTCGCGTTCGTCCAGGAGCAGGCCCTGGCGGAGCTGACCGTACGCTGGACCGGTCCCGCCGAGGGCGGCCCCGACCTGCACATCGACGAGTACGCCGGCAGCCCGGCCGAGGACGCGGCCGCCGCCGGTGCCGACGAGCCGGCACACACCGAGGAGGGACCGCGATGAGCAACGAGGAGCGCCGCGACTCCCTGGCCGACCAGGCCGCCGCCTGGGTCCCGCCCTGGCAGCGCCCGACCCCGCCCGCCGCCGAGCAGTCCGACCCGACCCCGCCGGTCTCCGAGCAGCTCGACCCGACCCCGCCCGGCCCCGAGCAGTCCGACCCGACCCCGCCTGGAGATCTTGGAAGAAAACGGCCCCTGGAGGGGCCGGAATCCTTCAAGATCTCGCCGGAGCCGGAGCCGGAGCCGGAGCCGGAGCCGGAGCCGGAGCCGGAGCCGGAGCCGAGCGGCGGGGTGCCGGCGGGGGAGAGCGGCGCCGGGGGCGTACCGAAGAAGGGCGCGGGCGGGCGGCGGCGGGCGACGCCCGAGCCGGCGCCGGTGGAGCTCTCCGACGCCGAGCTGCGCGGGGCGCTGGAGGCGATCCTGCTGGTGGTCGACGAGCCGGTCAGCGAGCTGACCCTGGCCGGCGTGCTGGAGCAGCCCGCCGAGCGCATCGGTCCGATGCTGGCGGAGATCGCCGCCGGCTACACCGCCGCCGGGTACGGCTTCGAGCTGCGCCGGGCCGCCGGCGGCTGGCGGCTCTACACCCGCCCGGAATACGCCGGCTACGTCGAGCGGTTCGTGCTGGACGGGCAGTCGGTCCGGCTGACCCAGGCCGCGCTGGAGACCCTGGCCGTGGTCGCCTACAAGCAGCCGGTCACCCGGTCGCGGATCTCCGCCATCCGCGGTGTGAACTGCGACGGCGTGATCCGTACCCTGGTATCCCGCGGGCTGGTCGAGGAGTGTGGCATTGAACCGGACAGCGGGGCCTTCCTCTACCGGACGACCACGGTGTTCCTGGAGAAGCTCGGGTTGAACAGCCTCGACGAGCTGCCGCCGCTGGCCCCGTTCCTTCCCGACGACGTAGAAGAGCTTGCCGATGCCACGTGATGACCGTGCCCCCCGACCCGACGCGCCCGCGTTCACCGGCGCCGAGCGCCTGCAGAAGGTGCTCGCCGCCGCCGGTGTGGGGTCCCGCCGCGCCTGCGAGGACCTGATCTTCCGGGGCCGGGTGACGGTGGACGGCAAGGTCGCGCAGCTCGGCGACAAGGTCGACCCGGCGACCGCGGTGATCCACGTCGACGGCCAACGGCTGGTCGCCGACACCCGGCTGGTCTACCTGGCGATGAACAAGCCGCGCGGGGTGGTTTCTACCATGGCCGACGAGAAGGGCCGGACCGCGCTGGCGGACTTCCTCGGCAACCGGGTCGAGCAGCGGGTCTACCACGTCGGGCGGCTGGACGCGGACAGCGAGGGTCTGCTGCTGCTCACCAACGACGGCACGCTCGCGCACCGGCTGATGCACCCCTCCTACGGGGTGCCCAAGACCTACCTCTGCGAGGTGGCCGGGCCGATCCCGCGGAACCTGGGCAAGCGGCTGATGGCCGGGGTGGAGCTGGAGGACGGCCCGGTCCGGGTCGACTCGTTCCGGGTGGTGGACACCCTGGGACGCACCGCCCAGGTGGAGCTGACCCTGCACGAAGGGCGCAAGCACATCGTCCGGCGGCTGCTGGCCGAGGTCGGCCACCCGGTGTCCCGGCTGGTGCGTACCTCGATCGGGCCGATCCGGCTGGGCGACCTGCGCGCCGGGCGGACCCGCCGGCTCACCAACGCCGAGGTGGCCGCGCTGTTCAAGGCGGTGGGTGACTGACCCCGTCGTTCGGGGTACGGCAGCCGGTAGGCTCCGTGACGGCCGCCGGCGCGCCCGGCGCGGAGCCCGGACACGCGCCGCGGCGGCTGGGTGCGTGGCCGGGCGGCGGGGCGCGTGTCCCGGTGCCGGGCCGCGGGCATGATTGACGATGGACGACCGCTCACGGCGCCGAACCGGCGACCCGTGGGGTACGGGCTGAGGAGGACAACGGTGGCGGAAAACGTACGGACCGGGCGCTGCGTGGTCGCTGTGGACGGGCCGTCCGGTTCGGGTAAGTCCACCGTCTCCCGGCGGCTCGCCGCCGGCCTCGGTGCCCGCTACCTCGACACCGGGGCGATGTACCGCGCGATCACCTGGGCGGTGCTGCGCTCCGGGGTCGACCTGACCGACGCCGAGTCGGTGGCCAAGGTCGCCGGCGAGGTGGACCTGCGCATCGGCACCGACCCCGAGGGGTACGGCGTGACCGCCGACGGGGTGAACGTGGACGCCGAGATCCGCGGCCCCGAGGTGACCGCCGCGGTCTCCGCCGTCGCGGCCGTGCCGGCGGTGCGGGCGCTGCTCGTCGCCCGGCAGCGGGAGATGATCGCCAACCACGGCCGGATCGTGGTCGAGGGCCGGGACATCGGCTCGGTGGTGGCGCCGGAGGCCCACCTGAAGGTCTACCTGACCGCCTCCGAGGCGGCCCGGGCGGCCCGGCGCAGCGCCGAGGACGCCGCCGACGTGGCCGCCACCGCCGCCGACCTGGCCCGCCGGGACCGGCTCGACTCCACCCGGAAGGTGAACCCGTTGCAGCAGGCCCCGGACGCGGTCGTGCTGGACACCACCGAACTGGGCATCGACGAGGTCGTGGCGCGCCTGCGCGACCTGCTGACCGAGCGGGGAGTGGCGTGACCGAGAGCGAGGGTTGGGTCGAACTGCGGGAACCGGATCTCGACACCGAGGAACAGCCCGGCCCGCAGCCGGTGGTGGCCGTGGTCGGCCGCCCCAACGTGGGCAAGTCGACCCTGGTGAACCGGATCATCGGCCGCCGGCAGGCGGTCGTCGAGGACGTGCCCGGGGTGACCCGCGACCGGGTCCCGTACGACGCGCAGTGGGCCGGCCGGCAGTTCACCGTGGTGGACACCGGCGGCTGGGAGCCGGACGCCCGGGACCGGGCCGCCGCCATCGCCGCGCAGGCCGAGGCCGCCGTGGCCACCGCCGACGTGGTGCTCTTCGTGGTCGACGCCGTGGTGGGCTCCACCGACGTCGACGAGGCGGCGGTGCGGATGCTGCGCCGCAGCGCCAAGCCGGTGATCCTGGTGGCGAACAAGGCCGACAACACCGCCATCGAGATGGAGGCCACCTCGCTGTGGTCGCTCGGCCTGGGCGAGCCGTACGCGGTGTCGGCACTGCACGGCCGCGGCTCCGGCGAGCTGCTGGACGCGATCATGGACGCCCTGCCCGAGGCCCCGAAGATCGTGGAGCACCGGCCCCGCGGCCCGCGCCGGGTGGCGCTGGTCGGCCGGCCGAACGTGGGCAAGTCCAGCCTGCTCAACCGCTTCTCGGGCGAGGAGCGGGCGGTGGTCGACGCGGTCGCCGGGACGACGGTGGACCCGGTGGACAGCCTGGTCGAGATCGGCGGGGAGACCTGGCAGCTGGTGGACACCGCCGGGCTGCGCAAGCGGGTCGGCAAGGCCAGCGGCACCGAGTACTACGCCAGCCTGCGCACCGCGTCGGCGATCGAGGCCGCCGAGGTGGCGGTGGTGCTGCTCGACGCCAGTGAGGTCATCAGTGAGCAGGACCAGCGGATCCTGACCATGGTCACCGAGGCCGGCCGGGCGCTGGTCATCGCCTTCAACAAGTGGGACATGGTCGACGCCGACCGCCGCTACTACCTGGACAAGGAGATCGAGCGCGAGCTGCGCCGGATCCCGTGGGCGATCCGGCTCAACCTGTCGGCGAAGACCGGCCGGGCGGTCGACAAGCTCGCCCCGGCGCTGCGCACGGCCCTGGCCAGCTGGGAGACCCGGATCCCGACCGCGCAGCTCAACTCGTGGCTGACCGCCCTGGTGCAGGCCACCCCGCACCCGGTGCGGGGCGGGCGGGCGCCGAAGATCCTCTTCGCCACCCAGGCCGGCGTGGCCCCGCCGCGCTTCGTGCTCTTCACCACCGGCCCGCTGGACGCCGGCTACCAGCGCTTCGTTGAGCGCAAGCTCCGCGAGGAGTTCGGCTTCGAGGGCAGCCCGATCGAGATTTCGGTACGCCCGCGCAAGAAGCTCGGCCCCGGCGGCCGCGGCAAGGCGCACGGCTGACGATCCACATCGCGGGGGCGGGAGTTACTTCCCCGCCCCCGCCACCTACCCTCCTAGGATGCTTTAGCGATGGTGAGGTGGGCCGCCGCACGCGTGGGCCGGGAGGGGCGTGTGCGGGCTCCGGGAAGATCTGCGCTAAGCTGTACCGGCTGTCGCGGGGGAAACCGCGCGGGGGCATCGGGACGTGGCGCAGCTTGGTAGCGCACTTGACTGGGGGTCAAGGGGTCGTCGGTTCGAATCCGGCCGTCCCGACGCAGCTCAGAGGGCACATCCGATCGACGGACGTGCCCTCTTGTCGTAGCTGGGTGACTATCTGAGTGGCTACGCCTCGGCGTCGAAGATCCGGTCCATGGCGACGGCACCGCTGAGGAGCACCGGCCGCAGTTGGTGCCGGTAGACGTTCTCGGTGACGGTCGTGCCGGAGTGGCCGCAGAGGTCGGCGATCTGCTCGATGCTCACGCCGCTGTCCGACAGCAGGGACACGAAGCTGTGCCGCAGCTCGCGGGGAGTCCAGTCGCGCGGGTCGAGGCCCGCTTTGGCGACGACCAGGCGGAAGGCCCGAAGCACGTTGTGCCGGTCGAGGGCCGTGCCGGCGGCGGAGGTGAAGACGAGGCGGTCGGCAGGAGGTTCGGCCTGGCGCTCGTGGTGAGTGGTGAGCGCGGTGACGCACCGGGCCGGTAGGGTCAGGGTGCGACGCGATTTCTTGGTCTTGGTATCGCCGTCGGCGCGTACTGAGCGCCAGATCTGGATCGATGTGGCACCGGTGGATCGTTGTTTGGCGTGCCGGTCAGGTCGACGTGTGCCAGGTGAGCGCACGTAACTCCTCGGTACGCGCGCCGGTCAACAGCGAGAGCACGATGTAGGCGTGCAGAGAGCTGCCCTCGGCGGCGGCGAGAAGCGTTCGCGCGTCGTCGAGAGTGAGTGACTTGGACGGCCGGCCGACGCGACCGGCGGGTACAGCACAGAGCGCTACGACGTTGCGCTTGACCTTGTCCCGGGCCATGGCGCGATTGACCGCGCGGTTGAGCAAGGAGTGCAGTACGAGTGGGGGTGCTCAGGTGCCGGGACTTGCCAAGCAACCACCGGTCAACGTCGCTGGCGGTCAGGTCCCGCAGCTTCCTCGCGCCCAGTTCGCCGAGGATGTGGGAGCGCACGAGGATGGCGTAGTTCGACTTGGTGCTCTCGGACTGGTTGCTCAGGCCGTAGGTGAGCCAGTCGGTGAGTGCGTCGGCCACGGTGTGCCCGTCTTGGACCAGGGCGAGGCCGTCTTCGTAGTCGCGGATCTTTTCCCGCAGCTTGGTGCGGGCTTCGGTCTTGGTCTTGCCGCTGCCTTTGCGCACGATGCGCTTGCCGGCCGGGGTGTAGCCGACGGTGACGGTGGCGATCCAGCGTTGCCGGGACTCGTCCCAGTGCAGGCCGCCTTCTCCTCGGGCACGGCGTTTCGTCATGCGGTTCCTCCTTCCTCGGCTTCCTCTGCTGGAGCAGGTCGACGTAAGCGGCGATGGCGGCGGCGGGGACGAGGCGGGTGCGGCCCTGCCGGACAGTGCGCAGTCGACCGGCGCGGATCTGTTCGTAGATCACGGACCGGGACAGGCTGAGCAGTCGCATCGCCTCAGGGATGCGGTAGAGCGCCCTTGGCGGGGCGTCGAGGGCGGGTGCGGTCAAACGGTGCTCCTTACGTGTGGGGACAGGTTGACCGTCAAGGCTGTCTTGACGGTGGATCGGTGGCTAGGTCAGGCGGCGGCAAGCACTTCTTGTCGACGGCAGACAGGATGCCAAGTAGTGATGCGGCTCAGTTATTTCTGCCGCTTGGCGAGGCCGAGGTGGTGATGCTTGGACCTGGTTTCGGCTTGACCGGTGAAGACGACGCCTCGGGTCGTATCGCTATTACCGCTGCCCAGGCCGCTACCAGCGCCGCTACTACGGAAATGACTGTTAGCCAAAAGAGTCGACGCGAAAGTTTCAAGTTTTGAGAGGCAATTGTGAGTTCGGCGTTGGTTGAAAGGAGAGCGCGGAGATCGGCTTCGGACGCCATCAATTGACTGCCAAGACTTAAGCGACTCTCCCTCATTACTTCCGTAAGCAACCGTTGATCTCCCTTCTCGCCCTCCTCTCGAAATTCGGTATCATCCATTATTTTCTGGCTAGATTGCGACGAGGCGATGATGTCAGCGACGACAATCCGACCATCCAATGACGTCTTCAGAAGGCGTACCCGCAAGTTCTCCAGCCATTTGCTGGACTTGTTTCGAGCGTTCCCTTGGATTAGGTCGCGTAGCTCACTGAGGTCATTGGCGAGCTCCCGCAAGAACACCGTCAGGGCCCACCTCGTGCATAAACCGCCCAAGTAGTAAGTGTCCAAAACTCCAGCAGCTTCCTGAAGCTCTGAGTATGCGGATCGGTGGTGGTCGCCGGTTGACTCGTGAACTTCAGCTAAAGTGCTTCGGCGTGCGGAAACTGTGAGGGCGGACCTCCTCTTTGTCCGATCTAGGAGCGGTCGACGCTCCTGAAGGCGTAGACCGGGAAATCGGATGTTCTCCCAGTACACCCGCCGTGGGCCATCCAGACCCAGGACATGGAGATAGCCGCGCCTGTGCCCTAGGTCGGTCACCCAAGGATCTGCAACCTCGGGAACGACTAGCTCGACAGCCGGCAGCGGTGACTCAGACAGCTTGGACAGAGTGCCAGGCAGTCGAGATTGCAACCACTCAGAGAGCGAGCATTGAAGGCTGAAGCGCCACTCCTCGATATCCTGTTCTCTCGCAGTCTCCGCGTAGACGATGCTGAATCCCGACCCGTAGGAGGTTCGGTGAAGTTTAGACGCCGGCCCCTCGGTAAGAATATTGTTCAGCTGTTCCGATCGTTCCTCGGTGAGAAAGAACCCCGCCACGAGAGCTGTTATTGATGACGTTACAGTAATGAGTTGAAGTTCTATATGGTCTACACCATCTGGGAGGTCGTCCTCTACTGAGTTTGGCGCGAAAACTCTACTTCCCGGGGAAAGTACGGTCGGTAGGTTCATCCATCCTCGACCAGCCTGCCTGCCGGCGGAAATGCGATTCATAATTGCGTCTTCGTCCACATTTTGGCGCGCTCGACTTAATAGACGCAACATTCCCCGACGTAACTCATCGATTGTGGTAGGAGTGTACAGCTCTGTCAACCAGACGGTGGGGACGTAGATATGCTCTTCAGGAGGAGGCATCAGATGGGTGGCATCCTCGCCTTCCATCTGTGCGAAAATTCCTTCCGCCCACCGACGGTTGAACTGTTTCTTGGCAATTGCACGCAGTGGCGAGGGAAGCCCTCTGGTTTTTGATAGTCTCAACCACGCTGCCGCGCTGCTTATGTCTTCTGATGGCTTGAAGAAGGCCCGTACCAGCCCGCCTCGCGTCGTCCTCTGCGCAGCGGCAATCTCATCCTGAGTATCTATGGTCTCGGCACCACCGGCAGGAGTAGCGCTGACGGGAAGCGGATTCTCCTCTGAGGCCTGGGCCGGTACCAGCGTGGTCTCTGGGGCGGCCGCCTCAGGCAAGGCCGACGGGGTAGTCGGCTTCTGCCCTAGCCGAGAGAGTAGCCACCCCTTCAGGCGACGAACACTTCCACTGAAGCCCATCTCGCCAAGGTAGTCCTCGCCCTCCACCCCTACCGGTGTCGGGCAGGGGCGGTTAACCATCGACGACTGATATAGACACTCCCGTCGACGGCAACGGCGGCAGCAACCAGCCGGGGCGGGAACAGCCGGCGGAGGCCGGGCGCGGACAGTCGCCGGAGGTCGCAGACGCGGATGGACCCCGCCGGACGAGGTGCCTAGAACTTACAAACGAGGGATCGGAGCGCGGGGCGTGTCGGCTACGGCGGGTCGACAAGGACCAGGTCCCGGCCGTCACCAGGCCGTCGGAGGCCGATCGTGAGCGACCAACGACGACCACCGGTGACGACGTCTACCCAGGTGACAAGGCGTGGTCGGCTCGGTTACCAGGCCGGCCGGGCACTCTCTACCTGTGGTTGTGAACTGGTGTAGTTCGGGTGCTGGGTGGCAATGTCGGCGGTCTTGCGGGCTACGCCGTTGGGGTTGCGGAACTCCGAGCCTCTCGCTCTTCGATCGGGTGAGCGGTGTAGACCTGAGCGCTCGCCATTGTCACGAACGAGGGCGCAGGCCAGAACTACCTCGTCCCACCTCCAAGGCGGGTTGCGGTGCGTTGGGTGACGATGCCCAGCCGTCGAAGGTGGTGGACGACGTTTGCCCTTCCTCCGATGTGGACGAACCCTCGGTCGAGTGCTAGGGTCCCAGGCCATGATCAAAATCACGGTAGGGAAACTGGCTTTTACTGTGGCCGCGGCGGTTGCGGCCGTCACCCTTACTCCTGTCGCGGCCTCCGCCGCGCCGACGAGCTGCATTCTCTCCACTCTGGACTATCCATATTCCAGCTGGCCCGGTGCCACGACTCGTTGCGACGGCGGCACGGGCGAGTACCGGGTCTGGGTCAAATGTGGGGACGATTACGGCCATTTCTCGACGTACTATGGCACCTGGGTGTCGATCGGAAACTACTCCACGGCGAAGTGCAACGTGTCGTTCCCCATCCGCCACAGTTACGGGCGTCAAACGCGGTGAGTTGACCTCAACGAGAATCCGGTAGGTATCTGGTATTCGAAGTGGTGAGGTGAAGCGCGCTCGGACGATGTCGCGGAGGTGTCGGGGACTGGCAACGGTGTGTCGCAGAGTGCGCCAGCTGGCGATCAGGATCGCGAAGCCGCGTTCTCCGAGGCATCGCATGGATCGAAGAGCGGCGTTGTAAGTGCGGCTGCAGACGGCGATGCGGCGGCCGTCGGCGCGTTGCTTGTACGGGTTGTGAATGCCGTGACCGACTCTGGCTCCTTCGTAGCTGGAGTCGGTCAGGGTGGCCAGATCCAGCAGTGAGGCGGCCCAGTAGAGGGTGCCGGTGACATCCAGCAGCCGATGTGGCGTCAAGTCATCCTTGACGCGAGACGAACGCAGCGACCCGTGCGACGAGGCCGGGGTGGGGATGCGGCGCGAGTAACCCGGGCAGGCCCCGCCTGCCGGCCACGCCGGCCCGAGGGGTCGCAGAGGCTCCGGGGTCAAGGGCGGCCCGCAGGGCCGTCGCGCAGCGACGCGAAGCGCCCTTGACCTTGGAGGGGCGGCCCCGCAAACTCCGCGCCGCATCCCCACCACGGCCGGCGGTGACTCGCCCTACGGCGCGGCGGTGCGACGGCCGCCGCGCCCGGCCGGCTGCCGGCCCATGAACCTCAATCCCTCTTGGCGCTACCGTCTGCGGCGGCCCGGGCTTTCCGCCCTCCGCGCCAGCCGCCGGGCGTGTTGCGTGGCCGGCGTGGAGCGCCAGCGGAGCGTCGGACGCGCGCCCTGGCGGCGGCGCGTGCGGCCCGTTTCAGGCCCTTGTTGCGGGCCGTCGGTGCCACCTTCATGCTCTCTCGAATGCGTTTCAGACACGCTGGCATGAGCGTTCCCTCTCCTAGACGGGCCGCGGCGGCGGCGGCGATCGATGCGGATCCGGGCATCGGCCGGTACGGCTAGTAGATGCTGGCAATCGGGTTGTAGTAGTCCAGCGGCACCCGCCATTCCCAGTGCCCCGGCCCGTCCCCGTCGGCGTTCGGCCGGTCGCACGGGCACGTCCAGTGTTCAACCTTGTCCACGTCGGCCGGGGGCCAGAACCGCACCAGCACGAATTCGGTCTGCGGTTCCTCACGGCCTCTCGGCCACTTCTCAATCTCAAACGAGTGGGTTCCAGCCCGCAGGAGGAGCGGGAGACTGATGGGCGACCTGCCGTTGCCGTTCACGGCCTCGGCCTTCACCCTGTAGTCCCGTGGCACGGTGATGGACCCGAACAGGCCAGCGCCGTCCGCGCCCAGGCGCGGGTGATCCTCGATGTCGGCCTTGATCCCCGGCGGAGCGGGTGGGGCCAGACGTGCATGCTCTCGCGCTCGTTCGATCCGCGCCACATCGCCCGCGTCTCGCGCTGCGTCCTTCGCCGCCTGCGCGGATTCCTCACCTGCACGAGCGGAACGACGGGCCATCACCACCGCCGGGATGCCCACCGCGACCGCCGCGACGACGCCCACGACGCCACCGATCGCGCCGACGACGTCGGGCCACTGGATGTCTGCCATGGCGACCAACGTACGAAACGGACGATCGCCGCGCTGCCCGCCGAACGGGCCGCATGAGGGCAAACGCCCGTCCTGGCGACAGTCAGTGGCGTCGTCGGTACCGTGACCGGGATCATTAACGTCTTCATGTAGCCACCCGCCTGCCGCGCCGAGCCATGCAGACCGTTGAGTAACGGAAGGCTGGCGGCCGGCGAGGCTGAGCGGTACAGCAGCGGAGTACAGCAACCGACCACGCCGAGCGGCGCCATGGTGGCCGCCATCGGACCCTCGACCAGCCGCGCGAACCGAACCGGACTGCATTGCCGATCTCTGGGGGTCAAGGGGGCGACGGTTCGAATCCGGCCCTCCCGACAGAGTTTCAGCAGGTAGGGGCTTTGATTCACTTCGGTGAGTCGGAGTCCTTCTGCTTCTCCTCACAATTCATCCCGTACGCCTTACTGCTGGAATCCGCGCCCGGGAGTCACCCGAAAGTTGACGATTGGTCGACCCGCTGAGTTGGGGTTCGACCATGTCGGTCTGGATGCTCGCTTGGCGGATGTCCGGGTTAGCTGGCGGATTCGGTGGATCTTCTGCTCTTCTTTGATGATCGCCGGTCAGGGGCCTCGTCGGGTGGTGTTGACTCGCCGGGACGGGACTGCTGGACGGCGTGGTGCAGCGCGGTGATAAAGGCCGTGGTGGCGGGGGGATCCGGTGGGTCGCCGTAGGTGGTGAGGTAGACGCGTCGGCGGAAGTCGGGCAGCGGGGTGGCTTCGATTCCGGGTGCCCGGTGGGTGCGTAAGGCCAGGCCGGGCATGGTGGTTACGCCCATGCCGGCGGCGACGAGGGCCTGTTTGACGATCACGTCGTCGCTGGTGTAGACGACCTGCGGGGTGAAGCCGGCTCGCTCGCATGCGTCGATGAACTCGCGGCGGCAGTTTTCGCAGCCGGCGATCCAGGCCGAGTTGCGGTGGTCGCGCAGCGTCTGGCCGGGTTGCAGGCTGAGCAGGTGCATCGGGTCGTCGAACAGGTGCGTGGCGCGGATGTCGTCCGGCGTGGTGTCGTCGTAGCGGAAGATGACGGCGGCGTCGACCTGCCCCTCGCGCAGCAGGTTCAGTGCCACCTGCGGGTGGGCGTCGGCCAGGTGCAGTTCGATGCCGGGGTGGTCGCGGCGCAGGGTGGTGGCGGCGTGCGGTATCAGGGCGGCGAGTGCTGATTGGAAGCCGGCGACCCGGACCCGGCCGGTTCGCAGGCCCACCATCGCGGACAGTTCCGCGGCGGCGGTGTCGACCCGTCCGACGATCTCGGCGGCGCGGCGGGCGAGGTGCTCACCCTCCGGCGTGAGTCGGATGCCCCGCCCGATGCGCTGGACGAGCCGGGCGCCGGTCTCGGCTTCCAGCCGGGCCAGATGGTGGCTGACCGCTGGCTGGGAGTACTTCAGGTGCTTGGCGGCCTTGGTGACCGAGCCGTGCGCGGCGACCGCCGCGAGGATGCGTAGCCGCACGATGTCCAGCATTCATCGATGATAGTTATGGATAGCGACAGAAGTTGGCATTGGACGAATGAGTCTTGCTCGGTAGACGCTGAACAGGACGATCCCGCGTGCGGACGAGGAGGACGACATGGCGGGCACGGTTCTCGAGCACGTGATCACGCCCCCGGGCGGCTTCATCGCCGGCCCCACCGACGATCTCATCGCCGCGGTGCGCCACGTGATCGGCATGCGGGCCGACTGGGCGCAGACCGCGGAACTCGTCGCCGATCAGCTCCGCGCGTATCTGCCCGACCCTGACATCCTGACCCGCGACCAGCAGCACGGTCACCGCGACCGACCGGCCGGTCACGTTCTGCACGCCGAGCTGGACGGCACCTTCTCCATCCTCGGCCTGGTCTGGCGACCCGGTCAGAGCACCAGGATTCACGACCACATCACCTGGTGCGTCGTGGGTGTCCTGCAGGGCGTCGAGCACGAAGATCTCTATGACGACGAACTCAACCTCATCGGCACCAGGGAGAACCACGTGGGCGACGTCAGCGGCTTCGCCCCGCCGGGTGACATCCACCGCATTCGCAACACTGGCACCCGCACCGCCATCAGCCTGCACATCTACGGCACCGACATCACCCGGACCGGGTCCAGCGCCCGCCGCTACTACAACTGAGCCGCACGCCGCCAGCAGCTCCTGGGACTCACCACACGTGCGATGTCGAAAATGTGGCCCTGGCTGCGTCCCCGGAAGCACCAGCGGCCATGACCTGCCGTGTGACCAAGAAGGAGTACCACCATGATCAAGCGGATGGACAACGTCCTCATCGTTGTCGACGACGTCGCGGCTGCAATCGCGTTCTTCGTCGAACTCGGTATGGAGCTGGAGGGCCAGACGACAGTCGAGGGTGAATCGGTGGACCGGCTCGTTGGGCTGGACGGCGTCCGAGCGGACATCGCCGTCCTGCGGACGCCCGACGGCCACGGCCGGGTCGAGCTGACGAAGTTCCACACGCCGAAGGCGATCAGCGCCGAGCCGAAGGATGCTCCGGTCAACACGCTGGGCATACGGCGCATCATGTTCGCCGTCGACGACATCGAGAACGTCGTCGCCCGCCTACGCACCCACGGCGCCGAACTCGTCGGCGAGCTGGTCCAGTACGAGGACAGCTATCGGCTCTGTTGCGTCCGTGGCCCCGAGGGGATCATCGTTGCCCTGGCCGAGCAGCTCAGCTGACGGGTCCGTCCGGACAACGAACGACAGGAGGGGTGACCGTGCAACCGAACGAGATCACCGAGGTTCTGAACCGACCGATCAGTCAGGAACTGTTGGCCCGCGACGTGACCCGCCTGGCCTACGTCGCCAAGGACGGCACACCGCGGAACGTTCCGATCGGGTTCACCTGGAACGGTTCGGAGATCGTCATGTGCACTACGAGGAACGCTCCGAAGCTTCGGGCCTTGGGCGTGAACCCGATGGTCGCCCTGACGATCGACACCGAGGTGCACCCGCCCAAGATCTTGCTCATCCGGGGTCGGGCCGAGCTGGACTTCGTCGATGGCATCCCGGACGAGTATCTGAAGGCGACCAGCACCTACGAAATGACGCCCGAGCAACGGGTCGAGTGGGAGGCGGAGGTGCGTTCGCTCTACCACGACGGCATGGTCCGGATCGTCGTGACCCCGACATGGGCCAAGCTGATCGACTTCGAGACGACCCTGCCCAGCGCGGTCGAGGAACTCATCCGGCAGCGCGACCAGCGTCAACGCGCCTGAGCGCAGCCCGGCCGCCTGCATCGGGGTGAATCCCCCGGTGTCAGACGGGATAGTCAGTCCGATGGGCGTAGGTGAGCTGGCTCGGATCGATGCCCCAGGCTGTGAGCACCTGGTTGAGCCTCAGCTCGTCATGAGCGTGCGCGGTCCGCACGTCGGTCATGCCGTCACCCGGCCCCACGCACCAGCCGTTGTTGAGGTAGCTGGCCTCGAACTCACGGTGGAAGAGGTTGAACCGCAGGTCGGTGTTGGCAGCGGCCGGGGTCTGTAGGGGGTAGATCGCGATCCACGCGCGACGGTCGGGCCGGGAGGCGGGTACCTCCGCGACGACCAGTTGCCCGCGCCGGAGCGCGGTACGCAGCGCCGTGGGCAAACTGTCGGTCACGGCGACGATTGAAACATCGCCGGCTCGCTGACGAGGTGGGTGAAGGCGTCGCGGGCGAGGTGGCGCGCCTGAGGCAGCGCCATCTCCGTCTTGGTCTGCCCTCGGCGTGCGGCGGGTGACGTATTCCTTGGCGGGTCGATGGCATCGCACGCGGACCAGGGTGAAGCGCCAGAGGGCGCGGTTGGCGTCGCGGTGCCGCCGCGCGGGCAGAGCGGGAATGGACCGGGCAGCAGGGGTACTTGCGCTCGCGACGCCCCCACACGTACCTTGCCAACATATCGGAGCGATACATCCAAACGATATGAGGGCGGCGAGGCCAGGCCACGCCAGCGGCGTGGGATGGTGACAGCCAGGGAGGCAGCGACATGTCCAGCGGCCGGTTGTACGACACCATCGGAGCCACCTACACCGTGACGCGGCGCACCGAGCCGCGGATCGCCGCACGGATCTGGGCCGCGCTCGGCGATGCGCGGACGGTACTGAATGTCGGGGCCGGCACCGGCTCCTACGAGCCCCCCGACCGCGACGTCACCGCGGTGGAACCGTCGGCGCTCATGCGGGCGCAGCGCCCCGCAGGCGCAGCGCCGTCCGTGGCTGCCGCCGCGGAGAGCCTCCCCTTCGAGGACCAGTCCTTCGACGCGGCGATGGCTGTTTCCACCGTTCACCACTGGCCGGACCCGATCGCCGGGCTGCGCGAGATGCGGCGCGTGGCCCGCCGCGTGGTGGTGTTCACGCACGACGCCAGTGACACCGGATGGCGCCGCCGGTTCTGGCTTACCCGCGACTACCTGCCCGAGGTCGCAGACCTTCTCGCCGGCCGACCTTCGCTGACCGAGCAGGCCCGCGCGATCGGAGCCCGCACGGAGCCGGTGCTCATTCCGTGGGACTGCGCCGACGGCCTCTTCGAGGCCTACTGGCGCCGACCCGAGGCATACCTGGACGATCGGGTACGCCGCGGAGTATCGGTATGGGCCAGAGTCGGCCCGGAGGCCGAGCAGCGGGCAGTGCGCAGCCTCCGGGCAGACCTTGTCTCAGGCCGGTGGGCCGAACGCAACCGCGACCTCGTCGCTCTCGACGCAGCAGAGCTCGGCCTTCGCCTGCTCGTAACCTGAACCCCGCCGCAGACTGGCAGGGCACCGTGCGCATGTGCCGTGACAACCCGGGGCTTCCGGCGGGAACTGTGGCGCGTCACCCTGGCGGCGACCAATCGGGCGGCGATGGCGGTGTCGGTGCCGGCACCTTTCGGACCTACCGTCGAGGGCTTGACCTTCGGTGGGTCAAACGGCGGCGAGCAGCGCGTCGAGCGGCCGCGGCAAGGTGTCCCGGCCAACTGCCGCCTCGACGAGCAGGCGTGCGTAGCGCTGGTTACGGCGCGAGCTGCTGCGGAGGAACCGCCACATCTGCGCTTCGGGCTCCCGGCCTCGCCAGGCGGGCTGGCTCTGGAACGAGCGGAACGATCGGAGGTCGCCCTGCGAGTCGAAGAGCGCTTCGACCCGTGCGGTACCCAGCGCGCGGATCAACTCGTCCTCCAGATCCTTGACGCAGACGTAGAACCCGAGGTGCTCCATGTCGGTGCGCGTGCGCGGTGAGCCAACGTGGGCCACGTCCAGCCCGCGCCGGAATATCTCCTCCTCACGCAGGTCGCACAGACCGGCGAGTCGCACCCGGGTGCTCAGGGGGGCCAAGCTCGTCAGGAAGCGGCCGATCGCGTGCGCCCCGCCGATCGGCACGATCACGACCCGCTCCGCCTCGAGATCCCGGCCGCGGCCCACTGCGGCCGTTTCCAGTGCGATCTGGTCGCTGATGCCCTCGACGAGCACCATGGCCACGGCCGAGTCGACCTTCGCCAGAGCGTGGGCCGTCGCCCGGATCGAGGCGGCATTGCCACCCAGGCGGCCGTCGAGCGCCCCGGCGGTGAACAGGTCAGCTCGTCGGGTCGTGGCCATGGCCGCAATCATCGGTGATACGCCTATCGGCCGACCAGGGATTTAACCGGCGCCAGCTCGTCGCCGAGCCCCGCACCCGACAGCGCGGGCTACGCAGCCGCCCGCCATCCTCGTGCCTCTGCCCGCGGAGCACGATCAACACGCGGGACCCGTGCGCGCTCCTGGCCGGACCAACGCGCCAGCCCGGTTGGGCGGACGAATGTCCGTCATCAGTCGACGCAGGACAGTCGGCTGCACACGGACGCGCGCAACACGAGTACGAATACCGGGCAGCGGACCAGCGCCTGCGGACCGACCCGTGGTGCGAGTCAGTCGTCCCCGTGCGGGGGGAGGTCTTCGCCCTCCGGCGGTGGCATCTCCTGGTAGGCCGTCCAGAAGGTCTGGAAGGGTTGGCTCAGTTCGGCGCCGTAGGTACTGCTTGCCGCGGCCTCACGGAGGCCGAGTTCACCCTTCTGGATGGCAGCGGCCATCTCCCGGAGGACGGGGTTGGGGCTGCCGCGGAGCTGGTCGAGGGCGGCTCGAAGTGCTCGCGCTCGCTGCTCGTCCCCGCCGGCGATGTCGTCGATGTCGTCCACTGCCGGCTAGCCTCTCGCGCCGGCGAGGGGGTGGTCGTAGCGGCCACCGTCGGGGAGGGCGGGGAGGACGACGGTGTCGAGGTCGCTGAGTTCCCGGTTGAGGGTGGCGCGGAAGGCGAGCACGGCGGCGGTGAGTTGTTGGCAGAGTTTGGTGGCTTGGCCCCAGAGGCGGAGCATGTTGGCGACCTCGGCGGCGGCGAGGCCGTAGCCCACTGCGGCGCCGACGCCGGTGCCGCTGGTGGCGGTTCCTGCGGCGGCGGCGATGCCGGCGATGATAGCGGCGTCGAGGAGGCTCTTGATGACGCCGCCGAGTGCTTCGCCGGCGGACCAGACGGCGTCGGCCATGTCCTGGTAGGCCTTGCCGATGCGGCCGAGCGGGTCGTGGAGGTCGGCGACGGCGTTGGCGGTGGTGGTGAAGTAGCGGAAGGCTCCGTCACCGGCGACTCCCTGCCACTGAGGGCGGAGCGTGCTGGTGCCGGACTGGACGTTGTAGGCCAGGTCGTGCAGTGCGCCCCCGATGTTGCTGATGACGGGGGCCATCGCGGCGAGGGTTTCCCAGTCGCCGAAGACGCGGTGCTGGATCTGCTCGATGGGGTTGAAGCCGAAGACGATGTCGAAGGCGCTGTTGGCCCACGACGATGGGCTCAGGTAGTCCATGAAGCCCAGGGCGTTGGGCGGGTTCTCCGGCTCGGGTGGCGGGGTGAGGTGACCGGCGACGTCCCGTGGGTCGACGAAGTTCGCCGGCGCGCAGGGGTTGTCCGCCAGCTCCAGTTCGAGTCGGGTGATGCAACGGTCGACGGCGGCGGGCAGGGTGCGGTCGAGGCTGTCGGCGGCGGCGAGGTCGGTGGTGCGGTAGTAGCCGGCGGCGGCTCGTAGCTCGGGGGCGGAGGCTTCCAGGAGACAAGCCAACCGGTTGAGGGTGGCGTTGATGACGTCGACGGCGTGTTCGTGACCGGCCTTGGCGATGCTGAACTCTTCACCGCCGGTGCCGGCTTCGGCGTGGCGGTTGAAGTAGCTGCGGATCTCCCACACGTCCCCGGCCGCACGGTCGACCTGCCGCGCGAAACCGGTCACCGCGTCGGGCTCGACGACCAGACTCATCCCGACGCGCCCTAGTCGACGACGAAGGCGCCGGCCAGGCCGACAACCGCGAGGACGACCGCGGCGACGAGCAGGTACAGGCGGGGACGCGGCTGACGCACCGCGTACGTGCCCAGACCGAGCGCCCCTCCCACGATCGAGGCCGCGTACCAGGGCAACCGGGCCGGCGTGACCTCACCGATGACGATCATCCAGGTGGCGACCGCGGCGAAGAAGATCGCCGCGTTGGCGACCATCTGCCGCAGATTGCGGTACGCCGAGTGCTGGAGCCGTTCTACTGACTCACGGTAGGTCTCCACCGCCTCGGCGCGCTCCTCCGCCGACCCTCGCTGGCGGGTGTTGCGACCGCCAGACTTTCGCCCCCGACTCATGCCCGCGAACATACCAACGACGGTCGTGAGATCACTGCCCTGAGTAACAGACGATGAGGCAGCACGGCGCAACCCTTGACGTGGTGGACCGCCGGCGGGTGTTCGCCGGACCGGTCGAACGGGGTGTGGGCGAGCGACCACTTTGGGGTGCTTTCGGGACCTGCGCCTTCCGCCGCACCCGCCGGGCAGCTGGTCAGCCCGCTCGGATAGGAAGCTCGCATGCTGAGGGGCAGCAAGGTCGGGCTCAGGGCCCGGCACGTCGCGTGCGGATGAGGATGGCGGCGAGGTGGAGCTTCTCCGTTCGCATGGCCCCGCCGCATCGGTGGTTGCCCGGAGCGGGGTGGGGTGCCGATCGAACCGCCGGCGCCCCACCCCGCGCATCAGGGTCAGCCGGTCGCGCAGCTCGCGGTGGGTGTGGTGTTGTTGCCGTTCTTGTAGAGCGTGATGCCGAAGTTGTTGCCGTTGCCGTTCGGGCGGGCCGTGAGGGTGCCGCTGGTCCCGCTGATCGAGGCGTTCCAGCTGTTCTGCAGGCTCTGACCGCCCTGCGTCTGGATGGTGACGACCCAGTTGCTGCTGCCGCTGACCGAGAAGTTCACGTTGAACCGGTCGCTCCACTCTTGGCCACGGCTGACGCTGACCGTGCAACCGCCACCGGGCGGCGGGGTGGTGGGCCCGGGGGCGGTGCCGCCCACCGTGATGTTGGAGCTCCCGCTGCTCTGGTAGCCCTCGGTAGCCATGATCTGATAGTCGTGGGTGCCCAGGTTCATCCCGTAACGTGCCCACGCGTCGAAGTGGTTGCCAGCCGTGATGGTGCCGCCCACCCTCTTCGACTGCCGGACGCTCCAGTACTGATAGAAGGTCCTGGTGCCCTCGATGGAGGGCGCGTTGACGCGCTGCGTCCGGTAGATGTCGTACGTGCCGCCGTCGCTGCTGACAGTGCCCATGAACCCCTGACCGCCCGGGGGCCGGTAGGTGCCCCAGCTGTCGACGATGTAGTACTCGACGAGCGGGTTCCTCGTCCACCCGTAGAGGGTCAGGTACGAGTTGCCGGACGGGTTGAAGGTGCCGGAGTAGGTCACGGTCCGACGTGCGCCGGGATTCCAGCCCTTGCCGGCGACGAAGTTGTTGACGTTGCTCCATTGGGTGCTGTACTGGCCGCCGCTACCCATGGTCATGGAGACGTTGCCACTGTCTTTCCAGAAGGAATAGAAGTAGCCGTTGTGAGTGCCGGTCGAATTCGACGTCACGGTCTGGGCGTGGGCAGGGCCGGAGAGGACGGCAGTGGTGCCGACCGTGACCAGGGCGACGGCGCAGGCACCGCCGATGAGCATCCTCAGGCGTCCGCGGGTGCGGCTCCTCGATCGGATGGGGGCGTCGTTCATCTGGGTGCTTCCTCCTCGTGACGGCTGGCGGGAGGCCAGCAGCGCGGTACGACCCGGCGAGGGCTCTCGGTGGCCCGGTGGCGGCCACCGGGCGTTGGCGTCGTACCAACCGGTGGTGGTCGGCCGGTCGTCCGGAACGACGACCGGAGGAGCGGATCGCGGCGATGGCATCGACGATGATGGATCGGCCTCGACGGCGTCAGTATTGGTCGGGCGTCAAGGCGTTGTCAACAACTTTCGGAAAAGTTCTGGAACCAGCCCTGCGGAGAAGATTTCCCTGGGGCATGCGCCTGAGCTGGATGTAAAGGTGCGCACGCGCTCGATCAACATCCAGAGATGACCCGTCGAACCTCTGGTGCGCAAGACTGGGACCTGGGAAATCCGCTGAAGATTCCGGAAGTCTTCCGGATGAAGATGATGATCGTGGGAGCTTCGTTGACCGTCGGCCTGGTCAGGCCGCTGTCGGCTGTTGGCTCCGTCGCTCCCCGTCGGCGGTGCGGATGGCCGGTACGGCGAGGAGGCAGGGCGAGGGTGGGACGCCGCTCGCAAGCTCCGGACCCACGGGTTCGGAGTTGATCAAAACATGGACATCGGCTAGCGTGCGCGCCCGTGAAGCGTTTTCGTGCTACCTCTACTGTCTTGATCTGTGCCTCCCTGATGGCGCTCGCCGCGTGTGGCGGGGAGGACACCGCGACCACGGCCGCGCCGTCCGCCTCCGCGGCACCCTCCTCGACCGCCACCTCCTCTGCGCCGGCCTCGTCGGCTGCGACGGGTGGCAAGAGCGACAAGGAGCTCTGCGAGTCCGCGAAGAAGGTCGGGGACGAGATGAAGGCGGAGCTCGTCGCCGCCATGCAGTCCGGCAACCCGTCGCCGGCAGTGTTCAAGCAGATCCTGACCGATCTGGACCAGAAGGTGACCTCGTTGGCCTCCGACGGGGGCGACAGCAAGGTGGCTGCCGCGTTGAAGCAGTTCGGCGCGGAGGCTTCCAAGGCGGCGGCGGCCGCGGACCCGGCCACCGCCGCCGACAACCCGGTCTTCGAGAAGGCCGGCGCGGACATCACCGCCGCCTGCAAGACCGCCGGAGTCAACGTCAACTTCTGACGGCGCCGTTCTGCCGTCGACTCGCCGTCATCGCCGCTGTCACCGCGGATGCCACCTTCCTGGCCCCGGTGACAGCGGCGATCGGCTTTCGCGGGCGGTGGCAGCGCGACGACTGGTGAACGTCCCGTGTCTCGACGAGGACGGTCGGGGCCACGGTCGATGGGATCATCGTGACGTGACGGTCGTGCAGCTGCCCGAGGGTTCCTGGTGGGACTGGGAGGTGGACCGGTGGAACGGGTCGGAACTGCGCATCGCCGCCGGCTACGACCTGACCTACCACCACGGCTTGGAACTGGACTTCACCGACGTCGACTACCTGGCCTGTCCGACCCGGTTCTCCCATCCGCGGTTCCGCGCGCCGACCTTTGACGAGTGCGAGACCGTGCGTCGTTACGTCGGAGCGGAACCGCCGCTGGTCGTGGCGTTCGACGTTGAAGCCGGTGCGGGTGGCGGAGCCCTTCCCTGTGTCGTCGCGGCGGCCTCCGTCGAGGTCGTGACGGGGCTCGTCTACCGCTACCGGCGGGAGGACCTCAGGGCGGGGGAGCGGTTGGCCCGGTTCGTACGACGGCCCGACAGAGGCACTGACGGGGATTGATCGGGGCGCATCCGACGCGGCGCTGGTGGCCCTGGCCGATGGCTACGGCGCTGCCCTCCGTGGCCTATGCGCAGGCCCTGAGCGATCAGGATCGGCTCACATGCGGCCTGAGGCCCGGGACGCTCCGGAAAGTGGCTGCCGGCCGGGGAGTGGGTTGAGTCTCCCGCAAGGGGAGGCGTGAGGGTGAGGGCATGAACGGCGACACGCGCTACTCGATCGGTGATCTGGCCCGGCGGACGGGCCTGACGGTCAAGGCCATCCGGTTCTACTCCGACCGGGGGATCGTGCCGCCGACCGACCGTGGCCCGACGGGCTACCGCCGCTACGGCCCCGACGCCGTCGCCCGGTTGGACCTGGTGCGCACGCTGCGCGAGCTGGGTCTGGACCTTGCCACGATCCGGAAGGTCGTGGACCGGGAGGTCTCGCTGCCCGAGGTCGCCGCGGCGCACGCCGAGGCGCTGGCGGTGCAGATCCGGACACTGCGGTTGCGGCGTGCGGTCCTGACGGTGGTCGCCCAGCGCGGGTCCACCCCGGAGGAGTTGGACCTCATGCACAAGCTGGCCAAGCTCTCGGCGGACGAACGGCGGCGCCTGATCGGTGAGTTCCTCGACGCCGCCTTCGGCGGGCTGGACGCCGACCCGGCGTTCGCCGGCATCATCCGCTCGATGACCCCCGAGCTGCCCGACAACCCGGCGGCGGAGCAGGTCGAGGCGTGGGTGGAGCTGGCCGAGCTGTCCCAGGACCCCGGCTTCCGCGCCAGCATGCGGCGCGTGGTGGAGCAGCACGCCGCCGACCGCGGCGACGCGACGGGCGTACGCCGGGACGCGGTCGCGGTGGCGCGTGACCAGGCCGGGCCAGCGGTGACAGCGGGCGTCGATCCGGTTTCCCGCCGGGCCGACCCCGTCGTCGCGGCGGTGATGGGTGAGTATGCGCGGCTCTGCGGTCGTCCCGACGACGTCGAGCTTCGGCGCCGGTTGGTGGCTCGGCTGGAGTCCGCGAGCGACCCGCGCCGGGAGCGGTACCTGCACTTGCTGTCGGTGATCAACGGCTGGCCGGTGACCGGCGAAACCCTGGTGCCGGTGCTCGACTGGTGCGTTCGGGCCCTGCGCGCCCGGATGCCCGGCTGACCCGTTCCGCACCGGCGCGTCCGGGCCCTGCTGACCTGTTCCGCCGCAGCACACCGGCCTCGGCGGCTACCGCGGCCGGCCGGGCAGCGTGAGGTCCAGCTCAAGCCAGTCGGCCAGATCCTTGATCTCGGCGTGCACCGCGGCGGTCGTGGCCTGGTCGAAGGGAACGTCCTCGTGGATCGCGTCGACCCGGAGTACGCCGGCCTTGCGGTCGGCGGCGGCGGCGAGCTTGCCGACCAGCCGGTCGCCGTACAGGATCGGCAGCGCGTAGTAGCCCCGGCGGCGCCCGGCCACCGGCTTGTACATCTCCAGCTGGTAGTCGAACCCGAAGAGCTCGACGGTGCGCTTGCGGTCATGGATCAGCCGGTCGAACGGTGACAACAGGGCCGCCCGCCCCGAGAACGGTCGACCCAGATAGCTGGGGTCGACCCGCCACAGGCCGTTGACGCCCTCGACCACGGCCGGCTCGCCCGCCACGCCCACGTCCATCGGCTCGACCGGGCACTCCGGCCCCTGGGCGCGGGCGATGCCGAGCGCGCGCAGCCGTCGTCGGTCGCGCACGCGACGCGCCTCGTCCACCGGGACCGCCGGGGCGGCGGGGTAGACCCGGGTGGCGAGGTCCCACAGCCGGTCCCGACCCCGGCGTCCGGCGATGGCGACCTCGCCGCGCCGCACCATGAACTCCAGCAGCTGGCTGACGTTGCGATGGTGGGTCCACCCGGTCGACGCCCAGGGCACCGCGCAGGTGTCCGGGATCTCGCGCGACGGCAGGGGGCCCTCGGTGGCGAGCCGCTCGAGGATGTCCCGCCGGCACGCGTCGTTGGCCCGTACCCAGTCGCGGTTGTGCCGCTGCCAGTCGCGCAGCTCGCCGCGCCCGGGCCACTCGGCCATCTCCGCGCGGTAGAGGGCCAGGTCTTCGCTGGGCCGGATCATCGCCCGAAGTTCGAGCAGGGTGCGGTCGGCCAGGGCCGCCTGCAACCGGGCCGGCGAGTACGACGGCCCGAGTCGGCTCCACGCCACGAGGTCGGCGCTCGGTGCGACGGCGGCGGTCGGGTCGATCTGGAGGAGCGTCAGGTGACGCACCACGTCGAGCAGGTCGCTCGGCCGCGGACCGTCCAGCAGTTGCGCCCGCACGGCGATGCGGCGCGCGTCGCCGCGGGACAGCTCGTGGACGGCCACGGGTCGAGGCTAGGCGACGGGGCCGCAGCCGCGCCTCCCCGTGCGCGGTGAACCTCAGCCCGTTGTGCAGCGGATTGCGACGGGAGACCAGCGCGGCGCCGGCCGGCGCGGGGCCCGGATCGGTTCGGCGGTGACCAGCACGTGGGAAGCGGGCTTGTCGCGGGCCATCCCGACTCCTATTCTCCACCTAACCACTAGGAAATATCGAGAATCCGGCCGGCGGCGGCCGCGCCGCTCGATCGACCGGCCATCTCCCGACCTCACCCTCACTGGCGGTTGACATGCGAAAACTCATCCTGCTCGCGCTCGTCGGCCTCGGCGCCCAGCTCGTCGACGGCAGTCTCGGCATGGCCTACGGCGTCACCTCCACGACGCTGCTGCTGGCCATCGGCACCAACCCGGCCGCCGCGTCGGCCACCGTGCACCTGGCCGAGATCGGCACCACGCTGGTCTCCGGCGCCTCGCACTGGCGGTTCGGCAACGTCGACTGGAGGGTGGTCTGGAGGATCGGCATACCCGGCGCCATCGGCGCCTTCGCGGGCGCCACGTTCCTGTCCGGCCTGTCGACCGGGACCGCCGCGCCGCTGATGTCGCTCATCCTGCTCGCGCTCGGCATCTACATCCTCATCCGGTTCACCGCCCTGGGTCTGCCCAAGGGCAACCTGGGCAAGCCGCTGCGCAAGCGGTTCCTCTCCCCGCTCGGCGTGGTCGCCGGGTTCGTCGACTCCACCGGCGGCGGAGGCTGGGGCCCGGTCGGCACGCCCGCCATCCTGGCCAGCGGCCGCCTGGAGCCGCGCAGGACGATCGGCTCGATCGACACCAGTGAGTTCCTCGTCGCCGTCGCGGCGAGCATCGGCTTCATCATCGGCATCGGCTCCGAGGGCGTGAACTACGCCTGGGTCGGGGCCCTGCTCGCCGGCGGCATCGTCGCCGCGCCGATCGCCGCCTGGCTGGTCCGGCACATCCCGCCGCGGGTGCTCGGCTCGGCCGTCGGCGGCATCATCATCCTGACCAACGCCCGAACCCTGCTGCGCAGCGACGTGATCGACGCGTCCGACGGCGTCCGCTACACCGTCTACGCCGTCATCTACCTGGTCTGGGCAGCGGCCATGGTCTACTCCGCCCGGCAGTATCTGGCCAACCGGGAGCAGGAACGGCGCATCATCGCCGAAGCCGGGGCGGCCGCGGTGGCCGGCAGTACCGAGCCGGACGGGAAGGCCGTCGCCCCGACCGCCTGACCCCACCGGCGACCACACCCCGCACGACCCGATCGGCCCCACCCCGGCGGGGCCGATCGGCACACCCCGACAAACCACCGCCGGCATTCCCGTCGATCATGAAGGTGTTGGCGCGACACGCCGGCGTCACCGACAACACCTTCATGATCGACGGAGGGGTCAGGCGCGGGGGGCGGGGCCGGTGGAGTCGCGTACCACCAGGGAGTGGCCGGTGGACCGGCGGCGCGGGCGGGCCGCGCGGGGCTTGAGCGCCAGGCCCAGCGCCATCCGGCCCATGTCGGTCATCGGCAGCCGGATGGTGGTGAGGCTGGGCGCGAGGTCGGCGGCCACCGAGACGTCGTCGAAGCCGACGACCGACATCCGCTCGGGCACCGGGACGCGGTGCGCGCGCAGCGTGGACAGCACGCCGATCGCCATCGCGTCGTTCAGCGCGATGATCGCGGTGGTCTCCGGGTGGTCGCGCAGGATCTGCTCGGCGGCCGAGCGGCCACCGTCGCGGGTGAAGTCGCAGTGGACGACGGGCAGGTCGTCCAGGGTGAGCCCGTGCCGGCTCAGCGCGGCGGCGACGCCGGCGAGCCGGTCGGCGACG
Organism: Micromonospora sp. R311; assembly: GCF_056780015.1. Lineage (NCBI taxonomy): Bacteria > Bacillati > Actinomycetota > Actinomycetes > Micromonosporales > Micromonosporaceae > Micromonospora > Micromonospora sp. R311. Next base: position 83,373 of record NZ_JBSWCE010000021.1, on the reverse strand, counting down.
GTGGTCAACGCCGCGGTGCCGGCGGCGACCGCGATCCGCCGGTGGCCGAGCTCCAGCAGGTGCTCGGCGAGCGCCCGGCCGCCGGCGGAGTTGTCCGGCAGCACGGCGTCGACGCCCAGGGCGTGCCGGCCGATGACGGCGACCCGGCCGCCGCCGTGCTGGAACTCCGACAGCTCGGCGCGCGCCTCGGCCTCGATCCGGGGGTCGTTGTAGCCGGAGCCGGCGACCAGGATGATGCCCACGCGCTGGGCGATGAGGTGGCGCAACTGCTGCAGCTCGTTGTCGGGGTCGCGGCCGGAGTGGCAGATCTGCACGAGCAGCCCCTCCTCGGCGGCGACCTGGATGACCCCGCCGGCGATCTCGGAGAAGTACGGGTCGTCCACCTGGTGCACCACCAGGCCCACTGTGGAGCTGGCGCCGCCGGCGAGCGTGCGGGCGTACGGGTTGGCGACGTAGCCGAGCTCGCGGGAGACCTGCCGGACCCGGCGGGCGACCTCCTCGCTGACGCCCTCCCGGCCGGAGAGGGCGCGGGAGGCGGTGGCCAGCGAGACGCCGGCGCGTTCGGCGACGTCGACGAGGCGCAGCCTCGGGCCAGGCTTGGGCATCCGCAACTCCCCGGAAACATCGATGCAATGACGGTATTGCCAGTGGCGTAGGACACAGCCTAGGCTACGAAAGCGCTTTCGTAAGCGCTTCCGTCCCGGGCAAAGGAGCGTTGCGGGATGACGAACCGATACAGGCGAATCCGATGGATGACGGCCATCGGCGCGACGATGACGCTCGCGCTGGCGGCTTGCAGTGGTGACGGCGGCGGGGAATCCGCCGGAAGCGACGATCCGATCGTGGTCGGCATCTCCCTCCCGCTGACCGGAGACTTCTCCGAGCCGGGCAAGGGCGTGCAGCGCGGGTACGAGGCCTGGGCGAAGATCACGAACGACAAGGGGGGTCTGCTCGGCCGCAAGGTCGAGTTGAAGATCCTCGACGACCAGTCCAACGCCGACCGGGTGGTCGCCGACTACGAGCAGCTCATCGGTTCCGACCAGGTCGACCTCGTGGTGGGACCGTTCTCGACCCGCCTCGTGGTGCCCGCGGCCCGGGTGGCCGAGGAGTACGGCATGCTCTTCGTCGAGCCGGCCGGCGCGGCGAAGGAGGTCTTCGAGCAGGGCTTCAAGAACCTGTTCTACGCCGCCCCGGCGGTGGCCAACGACCACTACAACCACCTGGCCGACTACCTGCTGGCACTGCCGGCCGACCAGCGGCCGAAGACCGCGGCGTACGCGGCCATGGACGACCCGTTCGCGCAGGGGACGGCGTACGGGCTCAAGGCGAAGCTGGAGGCGGCCGGCATCCGGACGGTCGTCGACGAGGTCTACCCGCCGAACACCACCGACTTCGGCAGCATCGCCGCGAAGATCGCGGCCTCCCGGGCCGACATCGTGGTGGGCGGCTCGCAGTACCAGGACGGCGTGAACCTGATCGTCGCCCTCCAACAGTTGAAGTACCAGCCGAAGCTGGCCGCGTTCTCCACCGCCCCGACGAACCCGGAGTTCGCCGCGGCCATCGGCAACAAGACCGAGGGGATCCTCTCGCCCACCGGCTACACCCAGAAGGCGCCCTACCCGAGCAACAAGGAGTTCGTCGAGAAGTACACCGCGCAGTTCGGCACGCCGCCCGAGGAGGACGAGGCCAACGCGTACACGACCGGTCAGGTCGTCGCGGCGGCGGTGACGGCGGTGGGCTGCGCCGAGCAGGGCGAGTGCCAGCAGAAGCTGGTCGACTGGGTACGCGGGAACACGGTGGAGACGGTCGTCGGGCCGCTGTCCTGGGACGAGACCGGCAAGCCGAAGGGCGCCCACATGATCCAGCAGTGGGTGGGCGGCGAGATCCAGATCGTGCTCCCGGCCGACGCCAAGGAGGCCGACCTCGTCTACCCGAAGCCGGCCTGGTAGGCGGCGATGCCCTCCGGTGCGCTGCTCTTCCAGAGCGTCATCCTGGGTCTGCTGCTGGGAGGGCTCTACGCCCTCCTGGCGGCCGGCCTGACCCTCTACTTCGGCATCATGCGGGTGGTGATGATCGCCCACTCGGCGTTCCTCATCCTGGCCGCGTACCTGGCCTGGTGGTCGCACGCCCGGCTGGGGGTCGACCCGCTGCTGTCCATGGTCGTCACCGTGCCGCTCTTCTTCGGCGCCGGCGTGCTGCTGCAACGGCTGCTGCTGGCCCGGCTGCGCGCGGCGACGCTGACCATGATGTCGGTGCTGCTGACGTTCGCCATCGCGGTCACCATCGAGGGGCTGCTCGGCTACGCCTTCACCGGCACCCAGCGGCGCATCCAGCTCGGCTACGGCTCGGCCAGCTTCGGCCTCTTCGGCGCCCGCATCGCGGTGGTGAAGCTGATCGCGTTCGGGCTCGCCGTCGTGGCGCTGCTGACCCTCTACCTGCTGATGAAGAAGACGACGTTCGGCTGGGCTTTGCGCGCCACCATCCAGCACCGCGACGCGGCCCGGCTGGTCGGCATCGAGACCGAGCGGGTGGCCGGGTACGGCTTCGGCCTCGGCCTGGCCACCGCCGCCGTCGGCGGCACCGCCCTCGCCCTCGACACCACCATCTATCCGTCGCTGCACTGGCACTGGATCGGCCCGTTGATGGCCATCATCGTGGTCGGCGGCCTCGGCAGTGTGCCCGGCGCCGCGATGGCCGCCATGGTGCTCGGGATGGCGCAGAGCCTGCTGCAGATCCCGCTCGGCACCACCTGGGCGCAGACGATCTTCTACCTCGCCCTGTTCGCCACGCTGGCGTTCCGGCCACAGGGATTCTTCGGAGGTCGCCTTGCCCAGCGCTTCTGACCCGACCGCCGCCCCGGCCGCCGCGTCGGGCGCCACCACGCCGCCCAGCACCCCGGCGCACCGGCGGGTCGGCCGGATCGCCCAGGTGGTCGCGATCCTGGTGCTCGCCGCCGCGGTGCTGTCGTTCCCGTCGCTGGCACCGAACCCGTACATCCTCTCGGCGGGCGTGGTGGTGCTGAACTACGCCGTGCTCTCCACGTCGTGGAACTTCGTCGGCGGGTTCACCGGCTACATCTCCCTCGGCCACGGCGCGCTGGCCGGCCTCGGCGGCTACGGCACGGCGCTGCTGGTCACCAAGGCCGGACTGCCCAGCTTCGTGGCGCTGGTCGTCGCGGCGCTGCTGGTCGCCGCGCTCGCCGTGCCGATCGGCTACGCGGCGCTGCGGGTGCGCGGCGCCTCGTTCGTCATCGTCTCGATCGCCCTGGTGCTGATCCTGCTGCTGGTCTTCCAGAGCTGGGCCTCGCTCACCGGCGGCTCGCGGGGCCTGGTGGTGCCGCGGCCGTTCCCCGGGTTGCTGCGCCCGGAGCACCACCGGGTGTTCTATTTCCTCTTCGCCGGCCTGCTCGGGCTCGCGCTGCTGGCCTGGTGGCTGATCGACCGCTCGCGGTTCGGCCTGGGGCTCAAGGCGATCCGGGAGGACGAGGACAAGGCGGAGGCGCTGGGCACCCCGACGTTCGCCTACAAGCTCGTGGTGTTCGTCGTCTCGGCCGGGTTCACCGCGCTGGCCGGCGGGCTCTACGCGCTCTGGTTCGGCGACCTGGACCCGGTCTTCCAGTTCTCCATCCTGACCGGCTCCTACCTGGTGCTGATGGCGCTGCTCGGCGGGGTCCGGCACCTGTTCGGCCCGCTGGTCGGCGCCCTCGTGGTCGGCGTCGCGCTGGAGTATTTCAAGGTGGAGTTCGGCAACACGCCGCTGCACCTGGTCGCCACCGGGCTGCTGCTCGCGCTGGTCGTGCTCTTCATGCCCGACGGCGTGTTGCCGGCGATCGGCGCGCTGGCCAGCCGGCTGTCCGGGACGGCGCAGAGTTCCATCCGCGAGGTCACCGCCGCCCAGCTGCGCGACGAGCGTACGACGGGCGGCCCGGCGGCGGGCGCGCGGGAACCGGTCGACGCCGCCGCGGTCCCCGCCGGCGGTGGTGCGCAGACGACGGAGGAACGGGCATGAGCGAGCGTCAGCGAGCGAATCATCGGCGCAGTGCGGTGGTGCCTCATGCTGGCACGCAGCGAAGCGGAGTGCCGGCATGAGCGAGCGTCAGCGAGCGAATCATCGGCGCAGTGCGGTGGTGCCTCATGCTGGCATGAGTGAGGTGGCGAGCCTGGCGACCGAGGGTCTGACCAAGGCGTTCGGCGGCGTGGTGGCGCTCGACGGCGCCACGGTCGCGTTCCGGCACGGCCAGGTCAACGCGCTGATCGGGCCGAACGGGTCGGGCAAGACGACGTTCTTCAACTGTGTCACCGGGATGATCCGGCCGGACGGCGGGCGGACGACCTACCGGGGGCGGGACATCACCCGCCGGGCGCCGCACGCCATCGCCCGCGCCGGCATCGGCCGCACCTTCCAGCTGTGCCGGGTGTTCCCCCGGATGTCGGCGCTGGACAACGTGCTCGCGGCGGTGCGCCCGGCCGGCCTGGCCGGCCAGCTGCGCGGCGCGCACACCCGCGCGGAGGTGGACCGGGCCCGGGGCTGGCTCACCCGGCTGGGCATCGAGCACCTCGCCGACTCCGAGGCGCGCAACATGTCCTGGGGCCAGCAGAAGCTGCTGGAGCTCGCCGGGGTGCTGATGAGCGACCCGGAGACCGTGCTGCTCGACGAGCCGGCCGGCGGGGTCAACCCGGCGCTGCTGGACCGGATCGGTTCCCTGGTGCGCGAGCTCAACGCCGAGGGACGGACCTTCGTGATCGTCGAGCACAACATGGACCTGGTGATGAGCGTCAGCGACCACATCGTGGTGTTCGACCGCGGGCGCCCGATCGCGGAGGGCCCGCCGTCGCTGATCCGCTCCGACGAACGTGTCCTGGGGGCTTACCTTGGCGTCTGAAATCGAACTCGTCGACGTCCACGCCGGGTACGGGCGCGCGGCGCCGGTGCTGCGCGGCCTCACCGTCTCGGTGCCCGCCGGCACGATCGTCTGCCTGGTCGGCCCCAACGGCGCCGGCAAGTCCACCGTGCTCAAGGTCGCCAGCGGCCTGCTCAAGCCGCGCTCCGGGCGGATCCTGGTGGGCGGGGTGGACGTGACCGGTCAGGGTCCGCAGCGGATGCTGGCCTCCGGGGTGGCGCACGTCCTGCAGGGGCACAGCGTGTTCCGGGAGATGACCGTGGCGGAGAACGTGCTGCTCGGCGGCTACACGATGCGGGACAAGGCGCAGATCGCCGAGCGGACCGCGTTCGTCAAGGAGCTGTTCCCGGTGGTGGCGCAGCGCTGGAACGCGCTCGCCGGGCTGCTCTCCGGCGGCCAGCAGAAGCAGGTGGAGTTCGCCCGCTCGCTGATGGTGGACCCCAAGGTGGTGCTGCTCGACGAGCCGTCCATGGGGCTGGACCCGAAGGCGACCAGCACCGTGTTCGAACAGGTGGTCCGGATGCGCGACGCCGGCACGGCGGTGCTGCTGGTGGAGCAGAACGCCCGGCGGGCGCTGGAGACCGCCGACCTCGGCTGCGTGCTCGACCTCGGGCGCGTGCACATCTCCGGGCCGGCGGCGCAGCTGCTGGCCGACCCCCAACTGGGCGAGCTGTATCTCGGCGGGCGCCCCGCCGAGCCGGCGGCCTCGCCCAAACGCTGACCGACCCGCGACAGACGGCACGACCAGATGATCCGGGCGCGACACGTAAGCGCTTACGAAAGCGGTTGCGTGTCACGCGGACACGAGAAGAGGTGTACGCGATGACCAGAGCCAGACGCGCCGCCGTTGTCACCGCCGCCCTGCTGGCGGTCGGTGTCATGGCCGGCGCCGCGACCGAGCCGGCCCAGGCGGACCGGAACCGCCCCCGCGACGTCCACCCCACCCTGCGCGACCACCTGGTCGCCTACTACGACTTCGACCACCCGGTGACCGGCGACGTCGCGCTGGAGCGCGACCAGGGCCGCTCCGGCACCGAGATCGAACTGGTCAACGGCGGCGCCGCCATGCGGGTGCCCGACCGCGCCTACCCCGGCAGCGGCAGAGCCCTGCAGACCCGGCAGGTCAACCCCGCCCAGGCCGGCAACGACGACTGGAAGGCCGGCATCTTCTCGGCCAGCGGCGTACGCACCCTGCGCCCGTTCAGCGCCGTCGCCGGCACCACAGTGATGGGCTGGTTCAAGCTGGAGATGGACAGCCCGCTGCCCAACTCCACCACCCCGAACCCGGACGACCGGTTCAACGCCATCGGCCTGGCCGGCGTGCTGACCGGCGACTCCGACGGCCACGGCGTCCGGGCGCTGCTGGAACTCATCGACGTCAACGGCGAACTGCGGCTGGTCGCCCTCGGCCGGCGCCTCGACGGCGGCAACTCGCAGACGTTCGCCGCCAGCGGGGACTGGCGCACCCTGCTGCCGAAGGGGGAGTGGGTGCACCTCGCGGCCACCTTCGACTTCGGCACCGGAACGATGGCGCTCTACCGCAACGGCCAGCCGCTGGACGGCTTCTACACCCGCACCGACGATCCGTGGCTCGTGTCGGGACCGGGCCCGCACCTCACCACCGCCTCCGACCCCCGGGGCATCAAGATCGGCGGGAGCTTCCCGCAGGACACCCTCGAGCGCAACCCGTGCGACTGCCGCATGGACGCCCTGATGTTCCTCGACACCGCGGTCTCCGCCCGCGACGTCGAGAAGCAGTACCGCTACCTGGCCCGCTGACCACCCTCGGCACGACCCCACCGAGAAGGAGATACGCGTGCGCAGTATCGGCAGCATCCGCAGATCCACAGTGACGGCCGGGCTCACGGCCGCCGCCCTGGTCCTGTCCACCCTGGTCGCCGCGCCCGCCCGGGCGGCCGACCCGGTCCACGATCCGGTACCCGAGATGCCCACCCAGTCCCGGCTCGGGCTGGTCCTGTCCGAGTACGCCAGCTTCCCGCAGTCGTTCCCCACCCCCGCGCCGACCGACCAGCGGCTGATGCGGACCGCGCGGATCAACACCATCATGGAACTGCCCGACGGCTCCGGCCGCCGCGCGGTGCCCGACCTCAACGGTCTGCTCTACCTGGTCGAGGACGGCGTGCCGCACGTCTACCTCGACGTCGCCAGGACGTTCGCCCCGCAGTTCTTCTCCGGCCGCGGCCTCGGCCAGGGCTTCGGGTACGTCGCCTTCCACCCGGAGTTCGGCAGCAACGGCCGGTTCTACACCATCCACACCGAACAGGCGTCGGCCACCACCGAGGTCCCGGACCACGCCCAGGCCAACACCCTGTTCCACGGGGTCATCACCGAGTGGACGGCGACCGACCCGGCCGCCGACACCTTCGCCGGCAGCCGGCGGGAAATCCTGCGGATCGGGTTCGGCGGGCAGATCCACGGCATCCAGGAGATCAACTTCAACCCCACGGCGAAGCCGGGCGACAGCGACTACGGGCTGCTGTACCTGGCCGTCGGCGACGGCGGCCTGGGCGTGCGCAACACCGATCCGCAGAACCTGGCCATGCCGCACGGCAAGCTGCTGCGGATCGACCCGCGGGGCGGTGACTCCGCCAACGGCCAGTACGGCATCCCGGCGGAGAACCCGTTCGTCGGCCGGGCCGGCGCGCTCGGCGAGATCTACGCGGTCGGCTTCCGCGACCCGCACCGGTTCAGCTGGGACCGGGCCACCGGCCGGATGTACCTGGGGCACATCGGCGAGCACGCCGTCGAGGCGATCTACGAGGTGCGCGCCGGGGACAACTTCGGCTGGAGCGAGCGCGAGGGGGCCTACGTCTTCGACAAGACGACCACCAACCCGTGCAACAAGCTCCTGCCGCTGCCCGCCGACGACGCGAGCTACGGCTACACGTACCCGGTCGCGGCGTACGACCACGACCCCGCGCCCGGCTGGAACTGCACCTCCGACGTCGGGGTCGCGGTGGCCGGCGGGTTCGTCTACCGGGGCCGCGAGCTGCCCGCGCTGCGTGGCAAGTACGTCTTCGGCGACCTGGTCGACGGCCGGGTGCTCTACACCGAGGCGCACCAGATGCGCCGCGGTGAGGGTCTCGCTCCGATCCACCGGCTCGCGCTGTTCGACACCGCCGGCAACCCGGTGCGGATGCAGGACCTCTCCGGCCCCGGTGCGCCGGGTGACCGCAACCGGGTCGACCTGCGCTTCGGCACCGACGCCGCGGGCGAGCTCTACATCCTGGCCAAGGCCAACGGCAAGGTCTGGAAGGTCACCGGCACCCGGGTCTTCGCCGGCGGCGACGTCGGTGACACCCGGCTGCGGAAGACCGCCGGCGCGGCGAACTGGGCGCCGGTGACCCCGTCGAAGTGGCAGTTCACCAAGGACGAGGTGATCCTCGCCGAGGCGGGCGTCAGCCGGCCCGGACCGCGCCGGCCGTTCGAGTACGCGGTGCTGACCGCCGGGCCGGCCTGGTCGTCGGTCGAGGTCGAGGCCCGGGTACGGCTCGACACGCCGGTGGAGGTGACCAACCGGGACGTCATCATCGTCTTCGGCTGGCGCTCGGACACCGAGTTCTACTACGCCCACCTCTCCACCGACAACACGATCTACCCGCACAACGGCATCTTCAAGGTCAACAACGCCGACCGGGAACGGATCGACCACCAGTGGAACGGGCGGTCCCGCGGCGCCAACCCGGCGATCACCGACGCCGAGTGGCACAAGGTGCGGGTGAAGCACCTGCCGGCCACCGGGGAGATCGCGGTCTACGTGGACGGGCACAGGGACCCGCTGATGACCGCGAAGGACACCACGTTCGGCTCCGGACGGGTCGGCTTCGGCTCCTTCGACAACGTCGGCCGGCTGCGTCACCTCACGGTGACCGGCACGCCGGCCTGACCCGCGCCGGCGGGGTGCGGCGGCGACGTGGCCGCCGTACCCCGCCGACGCACCCCGAGGTGCGGCACCCGGCCAGCCGGCCGGGTGCGGCGAGAACCGCGCTTACCTGGAGGGCGAGGCGATGACGGCACGTATCCCGATAGGGATCGTCATGAACGGCGTGACCGGGCGGATGGGATACCGGCAGCATCTGGTGCGGTCCCTGCTGGCGATCCGCGAGCAGGGCGGCGTCCCGCTGCGCGGCGGCGGGCGGCTGTGGCCGGAACTCGTGCTGGTCGGCCGCAACGAGGCCAAGCTGCGCGACGTCGCGGGCCGGCACGGGCTGACCGACTGGACCACCGACCTCGCCGCGGCGCTCGCCCGCCCGGACACCTCGATCTACTTCGACGCCCAGGTGACCAGCGAGCGGGAGAAGGCGATCGGCCTGGCCATCGAGGCCGGCAAGCACATCTACACCGAGAAGCCGCTGGCCACCACCCTGCACGGCGCCGTCGAACTGGCCCGGGCCGCCGACGCGGCCGGCGTGCGGCACGGCGTGGTGCAGGACAAGCTCTTCCTGCCCGGCCTGCGCAAGCTGGACCGGCTGGTGCGCGGCGGGTTCTTCGGCCGGATCCTGTCGGTGCGCGGCGAGTTCGGCTACTGGGTCTTCGAGGGCGACTGGCAGGCCGCGCAGCGCCCGAGCTGGAACTACCGGGCCGCCGACGGCGGCGGCATCGTGGTCGACATGTTCCCGCACTGGCACTACGTGCTGGAGCAGGTCTTCGGGTCGGTGCGGGCGGTCACCGCGCACGTCACCACCCATATCCCGCGCCGCTGGGACGAGGACGGCCAGCCCTACGACGCCACCGCCGACGACGCCGCGTACGCCATTCTCGAACTCGACGGCGGCGTCGTCGCGCAGATCAACTCGTCCTGGGCGGTCCGGGTCAACCGTGACGAGCTGGTCGAGTTCCAGGTCGACGGCACCGAGGGCAGCGCCGTGGCCGGGCTGCGCCGCTGCCGGGTGCAGCACCGGGCCAGCACCCCGAAGCCGGTCTGGAACCCGGACCTGCCGTCCACCGACGATTTCCGGTCGCAGTGGCAGGAGGTGCCGGACAACGAGGTGTACGACAACGGGTTCAAGGCGCAGTGGGAGATGTTCCTGCGGCACGTCGCCGAGGACGCCCCGTACACCTGGGACCTGTGGTCCGGCGCGCGCGGCGTGCAGCTGGCCGAGCTGGGCCTGCTGTCCGCGCGGGAGGGGCGGCGGGTGGAGATCCCGGAGCTGACCGGCGGGGAGCCGGCATGAGCGAGCGAATCATCGGGCTCAGCGCGAAGGTGCCTCATGGCGGCGCGGAGCGAAGCGGAGTGCCGGCATGAGCGCCACGGTGCGGCTGCCCGACGGGGCGTACACCCTCTCCGGCGCCGGGGGCGAGCACGCCAACCCGGGCGCGGCGTTCACCAGCCGGGTGGCGTACGCCGCCGCGCACGTGGTCGCCGACCCGCGGGCCGAGAACGTGCCGGGCGCGCCCGCCGCCGTCGACTGGGAGGCGACGCTGGCGTTCCGCCGCCACCTCTGGTCGTACGGCTTCGGGGTGGCCGAGGCGATGGACACCGCCCAGCGGGGCATGGGGCTGGACTACCCGACGGCGCGCGAGCTGGTGCGCCGCTCCGCGGCGGCGGCCCGGGCGGAGGGCGGCGCGATCTGCGCCGGGGTGGCCACCGACCAGCTGCCGGCCGGGCCGGCCACCCTCGACGAGATCCGCAAGGCGTACGCCGAGCAGCTCGCCGACGTGCAGGAGGCCGGGGCCCGGCCGGTGCTGATGTGCAGTCGGCACCTCGCCGTCGCGGCCCGCTCCGCGGCGGACTACCTCGACGTCTACGGCCGGCTGATCGACGAGGCGGACGACCCGGTCGTGCTGCACTGGCTGGGCCCGGCGTTCGACCCGGCACTGGCCGGCTACTGGGGCGACGCCGACCCGGCGCGGGCCGCGGACACCGTGGTGGCGCTGATCGCCGGCCACCCCGGCCGGGTCGACGGGATCAAGCTGTCGCTGCTCGACGAGGACTTCGAGGTGGCGCTGCGCCGCCGCCTGCCGGCCGGGGTGCGGCTCTACACCGGCGACGACTTCAACTACCCGGCGCTGATCCGGGGCGACGGCGAGGGCCACTCCGACGCGCTGCTCGGCGTGCTGGCCGCCATCGCGCCGCCGGCCGCCGCCGCGCTGCGCGCCCTCGACGGCGGCGACCCGGCCCGGTACGACCGGCTGCTCGCGCCGACGCTGCCGCTGGCGCGGCACCTGTTCGGGGCGCCCACCTTCTACTACAAGACCGGCATCGTCTTCCTCGCCTGGCTGGCCGGCCACCAGGACCACTTCACGATGGTCGGCGGCCTGCAGTCGGGCCGGTCATCGGCGCACCTGGCGCGGCTGCTCCGGCTCGCCGACGCCGCCGGCCTGCTGCCCGACGCGGAACTGGCCGCCCACCGCGCGCGGGCGTTCCTGACCACCGTGGGGGTGGCGCAGTGAAGCGGTTCGCGCTGAACTCGGCCACCACCCGCCGCTGGCCGCTGCCGGACCTGGTCGCCGGCTGCGTGGACGCCGGCGTCGGGAGCGTCGGGCTGTGGCGCGAGGACCTGGCCGCGCACGGCGTCGAGGCGACCGCCGCCCTGGTCCGGGACGCCGGTCTCGCCGTCACGTCGCTGTGCCGCGGTGGCTTCTTCGACGCGCCCGGCTGGTTCGACGAGAACCGGCGGGCGATCGACGAGGCGGCCGCGGTCGGCGCGCCGGTGCTGGTGCTGGTCTCCGGCGGGCTGCCGGCCGGCAGCCGGGACCTCGACGCCGCCCGGGCGCACGTCGGCGAGGCGATCGGCGCGCTGGTGCCGCACGCGCTGGCCGCGGGGGTGCGGCTCGCGGTCGAGCCGCTGCACCCGATGTTCTGCTCGGACCGGTGCGTGGTCGCCAGCCTCGGCCAGGCGCTGGACCTGGCCGAGCCGTACCCGCCGGAGGCGGTGGGCGTGGTGGTGGACACCTACCACCTGTGGTGGGACGACCAGGTGTGGGCGCAGATCGCCCGGGCCGGGCGGGCGGAGCGGATCGCCTGTTTCCAGGTCGCCGACTGGGTGACGCCGCTGCCGGCCGGGGTGCTGCTCGGCCGGGGCCTGCCCGGCGCCGGCTGCGTGGAGCTGCGCCGCTTCCGGGCGGCGGTCGACGCCGCCGGCTACACCGGCCCGATCGAGGTGGAGGTCTTCGCCGAGGAGGTGTGGTCCCGGCCGGGTCGGGCGGTGCTGGACGAGGCGATCGCCGGTTACCTGGAGCACGTGGCCTGAGCGGGCGCGGGCCACCGGCGGCGCCGTCAGAAGCGCTGGCCACCGAGGACCGAGAGCAGGCGCAGCTTCTCGTCGCTGTCGCTGCCCGGCTCGGCGGTGTAGACCAGCAGGGTCTGCGACTGGTCCGGGTCCACCAGGGTCTGGCAGTGCAGCTCGAGCGGGCCGACCTCGGGGTGCAGGAACCGCTTCGGCGGGCAGTACGCGCCCTGCACCGGATGTTCCCGCCACAGCTCGGCGAACTCGTCGCTGCCGGCCAGCAACGCGTCGACGACGGCGGCCGCCCGGGAACCCCGGCCGTCTCGGGTGTACGCGCCGTGCAGGTGCGCCGCGACCAGCCGGCTGTGGGCGGCATGGTCCTCGGCGGGGTGGACCAGCCGGGCCGCCGGATCGGTGAACCAGCGGTAGTGCGCGCTGCGGGCCAGCCCGGTGTGCCGGCTCGCGTCGCCGAGCAGCGCGATCACCGGCCCGGTCTGCGCGAGGGTCTCCCCGACCTGGTTCACCACCTGGGCCGGGGTGTCCTGCAGGCGGTCGAGGATGCGCATCATCCCGGGGTTGACGTGGTCGGCGCGCAGGGCACGGTGCGGGGTGGCGTAGCCGGCGAGGCGGAACAGGTGGTCGCGTTCGGCCAGGGTCAGGCGCAGGCCGCGGGCGAGCGCGGCCAGCATCTGTTCCGACGGGTGGGGGCCGCGTCGCTGCTCTAGCCGGGTGTAGTAGTCGGTGGACATGTCGCTCAGCGCGGCCACCTCCTCCCGGCGCAGCCCCCCGGTGCGGCGCCGCGGCCCGCGGGGCAGCCCGACGTCCTCGGGTTGCAGCGCCGCGCGTCGGGTGCGCAGGAAGCCGGCGAGTTGCGCCCGGTCCATCGGCGCTCCTTTCTGGTGATCGTGGCTCACGGGGCGGGGAACGTGACGCCGGTGAGCCGTTCCGAGACGGCCCAGAGCCGGGCCGCCGCCTCGGTGTCGCGGGCCGCCCGGTAGACGGCCAGCTCGATCGGACCGCCGGTGAACTGGCCGAGACCGTCCGGCCCGTAGAAGCGGCCACCCTGTGCCTGCGGGCTGGTGGCGGCGTGCAGGGCGGGCAGCAGGCCGGCGTCGACCGACTGCACCAGCAGCCCCCACCGGGCGAGGCGCTTCATGATCGACTCGTATGGGGACCGCCGGTCGCGCCCGAGGTTCGGGCCGGCGGCGTAGAGGTTGGTCAGGGTGGTGCCGGGGTGGGCGACGTTGCTGGTGAGGCCCCAGCCGCCCGCCGTGCTGCGCCGGTGCAGTTCCAGGCTGAACAGCAGGTTGGCCAGCTTCGAGGCGCCGTACGCGCGCACCGGCGAGTAGCGCCGTTCGCTCTGCAGGTCGTCCCAGTCGAGCCGGCCGGAGCGGGCGGCGCTGCTGGACATGGTGGTGACCCGGGCCCGGCCGGCCCGCAGCAGGGGCAGCAGCCGCCCGGTGAGCGCCAGGTGGCCGAGGTGGTTGGTGCCGAACTGGAGCTCGAAGCCGTCGGCGGTGGTGTGCCGGGTGGCGGGCGCCATCACGCCGGCGTTGTTGATCAGGAACTCGATCGGCCGGCCGTCGCGGTGCAGCGAGTCGGCGAGCGCCGAGACCGAGTCGAGCGAGGCGAGGTCGAGCTGCCGGGTGGAGACCACGGCGCGCGGCGCCGCCGCGCGGATGCGGTCGACCGCCGCGGCGCCCTTGGCCGGGTTGCGCACCGGCAGCACGAGGTCGGCGCCGGCGCGGGCGAGGCGTACGGCCAGGCCGAGGCCGAGCCCGTCGCTGGCGCCGGTCACCACGGCGAGCCTTCCGGTCAGATCGGGTACCTGCACGTCACGCACAACAAACTCCCTGGTCGGTGGTGTTCCTCTGGGCCGCGGCCAACGATCGCGTCCGCCGCGGGCGGCATCCAGAGAAGGCCGGTCCAGGGATCGCCGGTACCAGGATGAGCGGCGAGGTCGCCCCGGCAGCCCGATCCGGGGATCAAAGCGCGTCCGCGCCGGGCCCGGCCGGCGGCCGGAACGCCAGGGCCACCGTGAGGTCGAGGACGCTGGCCGGGTCGGTGAGCCGGTCCCCGTACAACTCCCGCAGCTTGCCCATCCGGTAGCGCACGGTCTGCGGATGGACGAAGAGGTCGGCCGCCACGTCGTCGCGCCGGCCCTGGTGCAGCAGCCAGGAGCGCAGCGTCTCGGCGAGCCGGTCCGCGGTGGCCGGCGGCAGCCCGGCCAGCGGCGCCAGCGCCCGGGTCCGCAGGTCGGCCAGCGCCTCCGGGTCCGTGCCGAGCAGCAGCTCGGCCAGGTGTCGCTCGGTGTCCAGCGGGGCGCCGTCGGCCGGGTGCGCGATGCCGAGCGCGAGCGCCCGCAGGGCCCGCTGGTAGGCGTACGCCACCCGGGTCCAGGGGCGGGCCGGGCCGAGCACCGCCCGCCGGCCGTGCAGCACCCGGGCGAGCTGCCGGCGCCGGTCGCCGTGCGCGTCCGGGACGAGCAGCACGGCGATCTCCGCGCCCGGCTCCGCCGCGGGCAGGTCCTCCCCGCCCTCCAGCGTGTGCTCGTCGAGCAGCGCCAGCGCCGCGCGCAGGTTGGCCCGCGGCAGCAGGACGACGGTGAGGGTCTGCGGCGGCGGCCAGTCCGCCCGCTCGGCGCTGCGCAGCAGCACCTCCTCCGCCTCGCCGGTGAGCAGCTGCTGGGTCAGCCGCTCCAGGTTGCGCCGCCGGGCCCGCCCGACGCTGGCCAGCTCGTCGGCGTGACCGGCGACGCTGGCGGCGGAGAGCTCGTCGATGTAGGCGAACATCAGCTCGGCGAACTCGGCCACGGTGGCGGCGGCGAGCCCGCCCTCGACGGTGGTGGCGGACATCTCCCGCCAGGAGACCCGGGCGCCCACCCGGTAGGCGGCCAGCAGCGCGTCCATGCTCCGGCCGGAGCGCGCCTCGCCACTGCCCAGCGCGTACGCGGCCTCCAGCGCCGGGACCAGCGGGGTGCTCGGGTCGCCGGCCTGCGGCCGCTCGATCAACTGGAGGAACGTGCCGAGCGCGATCTGCACCGCGTTGGCGATCTTGTCGCGCATCTGGCCGGTGAGGGTGCCGGAGTAGCTGGGCACCTCGGCGGTGATCGCGCTCACCGTGCGCTCGGCGAGCAGCGGCAGCCGGTCGCGTAGCGCGCCGGCCACCCGCTCGTCGAGTTCCAGCCGCGCCGCACGGTGGGTCGCCCCGCTGCGCTCCGCCACGTTTTGTTCTCCCCGCACAAGATAGCCGGACCGCTTCACCTTCCCAGGCCAAGATTTTATGCCAGGACGCCGCGACCATCGAGGCATGACCACGACTCTCCCCGCCCCCCGGGCGAAACGGTCCGTCCGGGGCGGGCTGCGCCGGCTGGCCGCCGCGGTCACCACCCCGCTGCTGCCCGAGGACTACCTCGACCTCGTCGCTCCGCTGCGCTCGGCCGACCTGCGCGGCCGGATCCTCGCCGTGCGCCCGGAGACCCCGGACGCGGCGACGCTGGTGATCCGGCCCGGCCGCGGCTGGCGCGGGCACCTCCCCGGCCAGTACGTCCGGCTCGGCGTCGACGTCGACGGCGTACGCCAGTGGCGGGCCTACTCGGTCACCTCGGCGCCGGGCCGGCGCGCCGAGCCGATCACCGTGACCGTCAAGGCCATCCCCGACGGGCTGGTCAGCAACCACCTGGTCCGCCGGCTGCGGCCCGGCACGATCGTGCAGCTCGACCAGGCCCAGGGTGACTTCGTCCTTCCGGACCCCACCCCGGCCCGGGTCCTCTTCCTGACCGCCGGCAGCGGGATCACCCCGGTGATGGGGATGCTGCGCGCGGGCGGGCTCGCCGGCACGGACGTGGTCGTGGTGCACTCCGCGCCCGGGGCGGCCGACGTGATCTTCGGCGCGGAGCTGCGCCGGCTCGCCGCCGACGGGGCGATCCGGTTGGTGGAACGGCACACCGACACCGACGGCCTGCTGGACGTCGCCGACCTCGACGCCCTGGTGCCCGACCACCTGGACCGCGAGACCTGGGCCTGCGGGCCGGTCGGCCTGCTCGACGCGGCCGAGGAGCACTGGTCGGCGCGCGGGCGCGCCGACCGGCTGCACACCGAGCGGTTCCGGCCGACCGTCGTCACACCGGGCGAGGGCGGCACGGTCACCTTCACCCGGGCGGCGGTGACCGTCGAGGCCGACGGCGCCACCCCCATCCTCGACGTCGGCGAGCGGGCCGGGGTGCTGATGCCCTCGGGTTGCCGGATGGGCATCTGCTTCGGCTGCGTCCTCCCGCTGCGCCAGGGCGCGGTGCGCGACCTGCGCAACGGCCAGCTCACCACCGCCGTGCCCGGCGACGGCGTCCTCGTGCAGACCTGCGTGTCGGCCGCGGCCGGCGCCTGCGACCTCGACCTCTGATCGGAGACCCCGACGTGACCGTGATCCAGAAGAAGCCCGACAACCCGATCGCGCACCTGACGGCCGAGGACATCGAGGCCATCGGCCGGGAACTGGACGCGATCCGGGACCGGGTGGTGGCCAGCCGGGGCGAGCGGGACGCCGCGTACATCCGCAAGGTCATCAGCACCCAGCGCCGGCTGGAGCTGGGCAGCCGGGCGGTGCTGCTGTTCTCGCTCTTCCCGCCGGCCTGGGTGGTCGGCACGGCCGGTCTCGCGGTGGCCAAGATCCTGGAGAACATGGAGATCGGGCACAACGTCCTGCACGGCCAGTGGGACTGGATGCGTGACCCGAAGATCCACTCGACCACCTGGGAGTGGGACCACGTCTCGCCGGCGGACCAGTGGAAGCACTCGCACAACGAGCTGCACCACCGGTACACGAACGTGGTCGGCAAGGACAACGACCTCGGCTACGGCATCATGCGGGTCGACGAGGACCAGCCGTGGCACCCGATGCACCTCGGCCAGCCGCTGTGGAACTTCATCAACGCCTGCTTCTTCGAATACGGCATCGCCGCGTACGACCTGGAACTGGGCAAGAACCTGCAGCGGGGGCGGCGCCGGGACCCGCAGTTCCGGGCCCGGGCCAAGGCGGTGCTCCGCAAGATCCGCCGGCAGGTGCTGAAGGACTACGTGCTGCACCCGCTGCTCTCCGGCCCCTCGTTCCTCAGCACCCTGGCCGCGACCTTCACCGCCAACCTGATCCGTAACCTGTGGAGCCACTCGGTGATCATGTGCGGCCACTTCCCGGAGGGCGTGGAGACCTTCGAGAAGCGGTCCATCGAGGGGGAGACCCGCGGCGAGTGGTACCTGCGGCAGATGCTCGGGTCGGCCAACATCAGCGGCAGCCGGCTGCTGCACCTGATGACCGGCAACCTCTCCTTCCAGATCGAGCACCACCTCTTCCCGGACCTGCCGAGCAACCGCTACCAGGAGATCGCGCCCGAGGTGCGGGCGCTCTTCGCCCGGTACGGGCTCACCTACACCACCGGGTCGCTGCCCCGGCAGGTCTTCTCCGCCTGGCACAAGGTCTTCCGGCTCTCGCTGCCCAACCGGACCCCGGCCGACCCGCGTCCGGCCGACGACCGGCCGACCCGCACCCTCGCCCCGTCCCTGGGCGGCTGACCGGCCCCGCGCCGCCGTCCGCAGCCGGGCGGCGGCGCCGGCGAACCCGCTGGGCGACGGCGGCGGGGACGGGTACAGTCGGGGGCATGGAGTCCAGGCGCCGAAGCATCGCCGCGGCCGCACGAGCTGCCAGCTCGTCGGTCGCCGCCGCCTGATCTCCCGACCCCTTCGCCGGCGACCGGAAACGGTCCGCCGGCGTCTTCGTGTCAGGGCACCCGTCCCGCGCCCGCGGCCCTTTCCGGTCACCAACGACCCGAAAGGCCACCGCCATGACCCGCGACCAGATCGTCCGGACCTTCCTCGACTTCTACCGCGAGCGCGGCCACCTGCCGGTGCCCGACAGCTCGCTCATCCCGCCGCCGGGTGACCCGGTTCTCTTCACCACCTCCGGGATGCACCCGCTGACGCCCCATCTTCAGGGCCGGCCCCACCCGCTCGGCCGCCGGCTGGTGAACGTCCAGCGCTGCCTGCGCACCACCGACCTGGACGAGGTCGGCGACCGTACCCACCTGACCGTGTTCGAGATGCTCGGCTCGTGGTCGCTCGGCGACTACGACGTCTCGCAGAGCCTGCGCTGGGGGTACGAGCTGCTGCGCGACGGCTTCGGCGTGGAGCGCGACCGGCTGCACGTGACCGTGTTCGGCGGCGACGACCAGCTCGGGCCGGACCGGATCTCGCTGGAGACCTGGACGGAGCTCGGCGTACCGGTGGAGCTGACCCGGGAGGACAACTGGTGGTCCAACGGCCCGACCGGGCCGTGCGGACCGGACTCGGAGATCTTCGTGTGGACCGGGGACGGCCCGCCCCGGGGCACCCCGGGCACCGACGAGCGGTGGATGGAGGTGTGGAACCACGTCCAGATGCGCTACCACCGGCGCGACGACGGCCGGCTGGAGCCGCTGCGGCAGCCCAACGTCGACACCGGGATGGGGCTGGAGCGGCTGGAGATGGTGCTGGGCGGCCTCGGGTCGGTCTTCGAGGGCGAGGGCTTCCGGCCGTGGGTGCGCGGCGTCGGCGACCTGTGGCGGCTGGACGAGGTTTCCCTGCGCCGGGTCTGCGACCACCTCCGCTCCGGCGTGGTCGTCGTCGGCGACGGTGTGCGCCCGTCGAACACCGGCCGCGGCTACGTGCTGCGCCGGCTGATCCGCCGGGTCCTCACCACCCTGTGGCGGGACGACCCGTCGCGCAGCCTGTCGGACCTGCCGACCGAGCCGATGCGGCACACCCTCGACCGGTTCGGGCAGCGGACGGACGTCGGCGAGCTGCGCGACGTGCTCGGCGACGAGGAGCGCCGGTTCCGCGGGCTGCTGCGCCGGGGGCGGCCGGTGGTCACCCGGCGGCGCTCCCGCGGGCCGCTCACCGGTGAGGACTACCGCTGGCTGCACGACACCCACGGGCTGCCCCGTGACCTGGTCGACCACCTGGTCGAGGTCGGCTGACGGGGCCGGCCGGTGGCGGGGCCGGGAGGTGCCTGTCACACTTTGCCTGGTCGATGCCGTCGCGCCGAGGGGCGGGGAGCATGCCGGAAGAGCACCATCTCCGACCGGACGAGGAGACCGTCGAGCGCTTCGGCGCCCGGGTCGTCATCGTCGACCCGGCCGGGCTGCTGGCCTCGGCCCGCACCGGTCCCGTCGAGCTGCGGTTCCGGGGGCTGTTGCCCGCCCCGGTGACCGACGTCCGGCTCACCCTGCGTCCCGACGGCGGGAGCTGTCTGATGACAGCGGAGATCCGCACGGTCGCCGCCGAGCGGCTGGTGGAGGGGCCGCTGCGCTGGCTCGCCCTCGGCGTCGCCGGCCCGGCCGGGGTGCTGCTGGTCCGGCGGTTGGCGGCTGTCGGGCCCACGGCCGGGCCGCTCGCCGCCCGGGCGGGCCGGGTGGCGGCCGAGGCGTCCCGCCGGCTCGGCCTCGACGGCCCGCGCGCGACCGCGGTGGCCGACCGGCCGCACCCGGCCGACCCGGCGGGCGCCGAGGTGCTGGCGCAGGCCGAAGCGATCGGCCTGCGCCCGGAGATCGCCGCGGCGCCGGCGACCGGCGGCCAGGCGGTCACCGTTCGGGCCGGAGTGCCCGCCGACGCGGTCACGCCCGCGCACCTGCGGGCTCTGGTCGGGCTGCTGCTCCAGGTGGTCCGGGAACTGGCCGGCGACGGCCCCGAGCCGCGGGCGCTGCGCGGCCGGGCGTACGTCCTGCGGCGGCCGGCGGCGCCGGCGCCGGCCCGGCCGGCGGCGCGCAGCGAGGCGGTCACCCTCGATCAGGTCGGCGGGCTCGCCGAGGTGGTCGCGCAGTTCCGGGAGATCGCGATCTCGTTCCGCCATCCGCAGGTCATGGCGCGCTGGGGCGCCCGCCGGCCGCAGGGCATCCTGATGTACGGGCCACCCGGCACCGGCAAGACCATGCTGGCCCGGGCGCTGGCCAACGAGATCGGCGCGGACTTCCGGGAGATTCGCACCCCGGAGATCCTGGACAAGTGGCTCGGCGGCTCCGAGCGCAACATCAAGCAGATCTTCCGGGAGGCGCGCCGCTACCGCGAGCCCACCGTGCTGCTGTTCGACGAGTTCGACAGCATCATCAGCTACGCGCGCGCCGGCGGGGACGCGGCGAGCCAGGCGGTCAACGCGGTGGCGGGCATCTTCAAGCAGGAGATGAACACGCTGATCGAGGAGAATCCGAACGTCATCGTGGTGGCCACCACCAACTTCCCGCAGCGCGTGGACGCCTCGCTGATCCGGTCCGGCCGGTTCGACGTGAAGCTCTCCATCCCGCCGCCCGACGAGGCCGGCCGGGCCGAGATCATCGCCAAGATGGTCCGCGAGCTGATCGCCCGGCACGAGCGGCCGGACTTCCGGATGTTCGCCGAGGACGTCGACCCGGCCGAGCTGGCCGCGCTCAGCCCGGGGCTCACCGGCGCGGACCTCCGCGAGGTGCTGCGCCGGGTGCAGCTGGCCAAGGCGATGCGCGAGGCCACCGGCGCGGCGCCGGTCGGCCCGATCAGCCAGCACGACCTGCGCGAGGGCCTCGCCGGCCTGCGCCGCGGCTGACGGCCCGCCCGGCCCCGCCGACCGGCCGGGCCCCTCCGGCTCGGCGCCGCCGAGCGACGCTCCGCCGCGGCGCGCCGCGGCGGGGGTGCGCGGTTGGTGCGTCGGGCGGCCCGATCAGCCAGGATGAGCGGCGGGAGGTCGTCCGGGACCGGGTCGCGGTGCCGCACGTCCGGCCCGCCGAGGAAGAAGGAGACCCGTGACGTCCACCCTGCTCTCCCGCCGTGACCTGCGCTTCCTGCTGCACGAGTGGCTGGACGTGGTGCGGTTGACCGAACGGCCCCGCTACGCCGAGCACTCGCGGGAGACCTTCGACGCCGTGCTGGAACTCGCCGAGCAGGTGGCCGCCGAACGGTTCGCGCCGCACAACCGCGCCGCCGATCTCACCGAGCCCACCTTCGACGGGCACCGGGTGCGGCTGATCCCCCAGGTCAAGGCGGCCCTGGACGTGTTCGCCGAGACCGGGCTGCTGGCCGCCAGCCTGGACTCCTCGATCGGCGGCATGCAGCTGCCGCACGCCGTCTCGGCGGCCTGCTTCGCCTGGTTCCAGGCCGCCAACGTGGCCACCTCGGCGTACCCGTTCCTCACCCTCGGCAACGCCAACCTGCTGCTGGCGCACGGCAGCCAGGCGCAGATCGACACCTGGGTCCGGCCGATGGTGCAGGGCCGGTTCTTCGGCACCATGTGCCTGTCCGAGCCGCAGGCCGGCAGCTCGCTGGCGGACATCACCACCCGGGCAGAGCCGCAGGACGACGGGACGTACCGGCTGCGGGGCACCAAGATGTGGATCTCCGGCGGGGAGCACGAACTCGCCGAGAACATCGTGCACCTGGTGCTGGCCCGGATCCCGGGCGGTCCGCCCGGGGTCAGGGGGATCTCGCTGTTCATCGTGCCCAAGGTGCTCGTCGACGACCACGGGGCGCTGGGTGCCCGCAACGACGTGGTGCTGGTCGGCCTCAACCACAAGATGGGCTACCGGGGCACCACCAACACGCTGCTCAACTTCGGCGAGGGGGTGCACCGGCCGGGCGGGCGCCCCGGTGCGGTGGGCTACCTGGTCGGCGAGCCGCACCAGGGTCTGGCGCAGATGTTCCACATGATGAACGAGGCGCGCATCGGGGTGGGCGCCGGCGCCACGGCGCTCGGCTACACCGGCTACCTGAAGTCCGTGGCGTACGCCCGGCAGCGGCCGCAGGGCCGCCCGGTGGTCGACAAGGACCCGACCACGCCGCAGGTGCCGATCGTCGCCCACGCCGACGTCAAGCGGATGCTGCTGGCGCAGAAGAGCTACGTGGAGGGCGCGCTCGCGCTGGTGCTCTACTGCGGCCGGCTGCTCGACGAGCAGAAGACCGCACCGGCCGAGGCCGACCGCGACCGGGCCCGCCTGCTGCTGGACGTGCTCACCCCGATCACCAAGAGCTGGCCGTCGCAGTGGTGCCTGGCCGCCAACGACCTGGCCATCCAGGTGCACGGCGGCTCCGGCTACACCCGCGACTACGACGTGGAACAGCACTGGCGGGACAACCGGCTCAACCCGATCCACGAGGGCACCCACGGCATCCAGGCGCTGGACCTGCTCGGCCGCAAGGTGACCATGCGGGACGGGGCGGGGCTGGCGCTGCTGGTCGAGACCATCCGCGCCACGGTGAGCCGGGCCTGGAAGGCCGAGGGCGAGGCGGCCGAGCTGGCCGCCCGCCTCGGCGGCGCGCTGGACCGGGTCACCCTGGTCACCCGGCGGTTGTGGGAGCGGGACGACCCCGAGCTGGCGCTGGCCAACGCCAGCGTCTACCTGGAGGCGGTCGGCCATGTCGTGATCGCGTGGATGTGGCTCGAACAGCTGCTCGCCGTCGAGGCCGCGGCCGACCCGGCCGACTCCGGGGACGAGATGGCCTTCTACGCCGGCAAGCGGCAGGCGGCGCGGTACTTCTTCCGCTACGAGCTGCCCCGCACCGGCCCCCGGTTCGATCTCCTGGAGAGCCTGGACCGCACCACGCTGGAGATGCGCGACGAGTGGTTCTGACCTCGCCCCAGCCCGCGGCCCGGCCCGAACCGGCGGCCGGTCAGCAGCCGGTCCAGCGGACCGGGCTGACCCGGGTGTCGTTGTGGAACCCGACGACGGTGCCGTCGTCGGCGATCGCGCGGGCCCCGATGGCGATGCCGGTGCCGCCGCCCGGCAGCACCACCGAGCCGGCACCCCGGCTGATCCGGTCCCCGCCGACGGCCACACCGTGCCGGTTGACGTCGTTCAGCCAGGTGAACCGCGAGTCGAGGCTCACGCTGCTGCCGCTGACCAGGTCCCACCGGACCTTCCCCTGGTTCGGCTCGCCGAGGTCGACCCGGCCGATCACGTACCGGCCACTGGCCGCGTCGACCTGCGAACCGGTCGCACCCCGGACGGTCAGCGGCCGGACCTCGCCGGCCGGAGTGCGCACCCAGCCGGTGGGCTCGGTGAAGGAGCCAGCCGAGCCGACGATGGTGCCGTCCTCGGTGATGTCCTGCGCGATCGCGTTGGCCGGCACGTCCAGCACCTCGACAGTTCCCGGTCGGCTGGCCGGCCAGAGCAGCGCCACCTGCTCGTCGTTCGAGTCGTAGCCCGAGCCGACCAGGTCTCCGCCTCCGTTGATCGCGGCGACGCCGACGTAGCTGAACGTGCCGACGGGCAGGGGCTCGAGCTGGCCGGCGCGGTACCGCCATGGCTGGCTCACGCCGTTCACCCAGCCGTTGCCGATCACCACGCCGTCGGCGTTGACGTCCGCGACCTCCGCGGCGAGCGGCGCCCCGACCGTGGTCAGCCGACCCCCGTCCCAGACCAGCAGCAGCGGCTCGCTGCCGCCGTCGGCGGTGCGCCGCCCGCCGGAACCGGCGATGAACCGGCCGGTCGGGTCGACCGCGTCGGCCGTCGCCCGGAACGAGTCGGCCGGGAACGGCAGCGGCCGCATGGCGCAGAGGCGGATGTTCTGCTCGGCCGCGGTGGCCACGCCGGGCGTCGCGGCGACGCCGAGCGAGGCGGTCATCAGGCCGGCGGCGACACCGGCCAGGATCCGGCGTCGGGAAACGGTGGTCATGGGTTCCTCCCCCGTGTGTGGCCCGGATGTCCGGGCGTTGACACACGGCAGGACGCGTGACGGCGTAGGGAGGTTGCAGCGCTGTCGGATCGGCGACCGTAGCTGGGTTACGCCCTCAGCGGCGGGCGCCGGAGCGGTGCACCGCCTGCCGGCCCTTGACCACGGCGAGGACGACGACCACGACCAGCGCGATCACCCCGATGATCGCCAGCCACTGGACCGCCTCGAGGAGCAGCCCGAGCAGGACGAGCGCGCCGGCGACGACGCCGACGACCCAGAGCATGGCCCGCATGTCCCACCTCCCGTGCCGACCACCCGTCGCGGGCGGTTCCGCCGGCGGCCTTCCCGGTTCGGTCCGCACCATGCCTGAGCTGGGGAACGGGGCGGTCAGGCCGGCGTCTGCGCGACGTAGACGGTGTTGGCCGACTCGCCGCCGGTCAGCGGGTTGGGAAACGGCACGACGTGCGCCCGCGTGGTGCTGAACACCTCGGCCAGGACCGCCTCGAAGTCGGCGTCGGGCGGGTCGTCCGACCAGAGCGCGAACACCCCGTCCGGGTGCAGGTGCGCGGCGAGCCGGCGCAGCCCGTCCGGGGTGTAGAAGGGGGCGTGGCTCGGGTGCAGCACCTGGCGCGGGGAGTGGTCGACGTCCAGCAGCACGGCGTGGAACCGTCGCCCGGGGGCGTCCGGGTCGAAGCCGGTGCCGTCGGCGACCGTGGCGAAGAAGTCCGCCTGCACGAACCGGGTCCGCGGATCGGTGGCCAACCCGGCGGCGAAGGGCAGCAGCCCGCGCCGGTGCCAGTCGATGACGTCCTCGATCGCCTCCACCACGACCAGTGAGCGGACGCGTTCGTCGGCCAGCGCGGTGCGGGCGGTGTAGCCGAGGCCGAGGCCGCCGACGACCACGTCGAGGGCCGGGTCGGCGAGCGCGGAAAGGCCCAGCCGGGCCAGCTCGATCTCGGCGACCGGGAAGAGGCTGGACATCAGGAACTCGTCGTCGAGCTTGACCTCGTACACCTCGGTGTCGAGGAAGGGGTCGCGGCGCCGGCGCAGGCTGATGGCGCCGATCGGGGTCTCCCGCCAGGCCAGTTCCTCGAATCGCGCGCCCACGGGCCTGGATGCTACCCGCCGGTGCGCCCGGCGCCGGTGGCCGGCGTGCGGAGGGCCCGCGCGCCGGGCGGGGGCATCCATCCGCCACCGGCGGGTATGCGGGCTGGCCGAGGCGCCCGGACGGGCGCCGGACAGGGGAGTACGCGGTGGCGGAGATGCTGGCCGGACGGTTGCACCTGGCGGAGCGGGCGCTGCGCCTGGAGACGGTGCCGGTGCCCGAGCCGGGGCCCGGACAGGTGCGGGTCAGGGTGGCGGCGGCCGGGGTGTGCCTGTCGGACGTGCACCTGATCGACGGCACGCTCACCCCGCTCTACCTGCCCGGTGACGTGGTCACCCTCGGCCACGAGGTGGCCGGCGTGGTCGACGCGCTCGGCGACGGCGTCGAGGGCTGGCAGCCCGGCCAGCGGGTGCTGCTCCAGGCGGGGGAGCGGGACCGGCGCGGCACCGTGTTCACCCGGGGCGTGGACTACGACGGCGGCTGGGCCGAGTACGCGGTGGCCAGCCAGGAGACCGTGGTGCCGATCCCGGACGACCTGCCGTTCGAACAGGCCTGCATCATTCCCGACGCGGTCTCCACGCCCTGGGCGGCGGTGACCGACACCGGGCGGACCCGGCCCGGTGAGGCGGTCGCGGTCTGGGGCGTCGGCGGGCTGGGCGCGCACGCCGTGCAGCTCCTGCGGCTGGTCGGCGCCGCCCCGGTGATCGCGGTGGAGCCGCTGGCGGCGGCCCGCGAGCGGGCGCTGACCCTCGGCGCGGACGCGGCGCTCGACCCGGGCGACAGCGCGTTCCGGGACACCGTGCTGGGGCTGACCGACGGCCGGGGGCTGGACGTGGCGTTCGACTTCGCCGGCGTCACCGCGGTGCGCGAACAGGCGCTCACGGTGCTCGGCCGGCGGGGGCGGCTGGTGCTGGCGGGCATCGCCGACAAGCCGGTGACCATCGCCTCGGACAGCCCGTTCAACTACCTCCAGCAGGCCGTGCTCGGGCACTACGGCTCGGAGGCCGAGCACGTGGTGCAGCTGGTGTCGCTGGCCCGGCAGCGGCGGCTGGACCTGTCCGCGTCGGTCAGCGACGTGCTGCCGCTGGCCGAGGCGGAACAGGCGGTGCGGCGGGTGCGGACCAAGCAGGGCAACCCGATCCGGCTGATCCTGCGACCCTGACCCGCGCGTCACCGGGCGGCGAGAGCCCGCAGGGCGCGGCACACCGGCGCGGTGGTCCGGCCGCGCCGGCGCCCGCCGCACTCGGCGACGAGCAGCCGGGCGTACCCGGCCAGCAGCGCCGTGCCGCCGAGGGCGACCCAGAGCAGCGGGTCGCCGCGTACCGGCGCGGGAAGCTGTTGACCGAGCACGAGAGCGCCCATCACGAGCACGAACCAGCCGAAGGCGCGGCGTAGCACGTCGGCGGGGAGCCGCCCGGCGAGGCGGGCGCCGGCGAGGCTGCCGGTGACCGCCGCGGCGGTCACCACGGCGGCCAGCCGCCAGTCGACGGTGACGCTCGCCAGGTAGCCGGCCAGGCCGGCGAAGGACTTCAGTGCGATGACGACCAGCGAGGTGCCGACCGCGACCGGCATCGGCAGGCCGCCGAGCAGGACCAGCGCGGGCACCACCAGGAATCCGCCGCCCGCGCCGACCAGGCCGGTGACCAGGCCGACCACGAGGCCGTCGGCGACCACCCGCGCCAGTGAGAGCTGGCCCCGAGGCTCAGCCCCCGCGGCGTCCCGCCGGCCGCGGATCATCGCGGTCGCGGTGGCCAGCATCATCAGCGCGAACCCGGTGAGCAGCAGCCAGGGCGGGACGAACGCGGCGAGCCGGCCGCCGGCGTACGCGCCGGCCATGCCGGCGGCGCCGAAGACCAGGCCGGTGCGCCAGCGGATCCGGCCGGCCCGGGCGTGCGGCACGGCGGCCACCCCGCTGGTCACCCCGACGACCAGCAGCGAGGTGGCGATCGCCTCCCGGGCGGGCAGGTCGGCGGCGTAGACCAGCAGCGGTACGGCGAGGATCGACCCGCCGCCGCCGAGCAGCCCCAGGCTGACCCCGATCAGCACCGCGCCGGCGACGGTGAGGACCAGGCCGGTCACGACCGGCCCGCGCCGGGCGCACCGTCGCGCAGCTGGCCGACCACCGTTTCGAGGTCGCAGCTGGCGCCCCGGTTGTACGGCAGCTTGCTCAGCAGCATGCCCATCGCGCAGGTGTTGGTGACCGCGGCGAACGTGAGCCCGGCGCCGATGGCGGCGGCCACCCACTTCGCGCCGGGCAGCACGACCGAGGCGAGGACGCTCGTCAGCACGATCGTGCCGGCGACGAGGCGTACCTGCCGCTCCAGGTCCCACCGCGCCCGGCCCAGCCGGACCGGTGCCCGGGCGGCCTGCCAGGCGAGCATGCCGCCGTCCAGCACCCGGAGGTTGGGCAGGCCCGCCCCGGCCAGGGTCTGCCCGGCCTGGGCGGCGCGCGTGCCGGAGCGGCAGATCAGCACGACGTCGTCGTCGAGGTGCGCCCGCAGTTCGGCGCGGTGCTCGCGGAGCAGGTCCAGTGGCACGTTGTACGCGCCCGGGACGTGCGCGGTGTGGAACTCGGCCGGGGTGCGTACGTCGAGCATGCGGGGTGGGCGACCGCTCTCGATCAGCTCGCGCAGGGTGGCGGCGTCCAGGGTGGCGGGGAAGGCGTCCATGTCTCCTCGTCAGGTCGGCCCCCGCCGGTCGGCGGGAGCGGGGCCAGGTCGGGTGGGCGGAACGGTTCGGGCGATCCGCGGGGGGCGTCAGGCCGGGTGGACGATCGGGACGCCGGCGCTCTCGGCCGCGGCGTACCCGTCGTCGATGACCACCACCTGCCGGCCGGCCCTGGCCAGCAGTGAGGCGGCGGCGGTGGCCCGGTAGCCCGAGCCGCAGTGCACCCAGACCGCGCCGGCCGGCACGTCGGCCAGCCGCTTCGGCAGGTCCGGCAGCGGCAGGTGCACCGCACCCGCCAGGTGGCCGGCCCGCCACTCGTTGGTCATCCGGACGTCGAGCACCAGGTCGGGCGCGGGCAGGCCGTCGGGTGCCCGGCCGGCCTGCGCGGCGGCCAGCGCGGCGAAGTCGGCGGTGGGGAGTTCCCGCAGGTCGGTGGGGTCGGCCGCCCACTCGGCGGGCCCGCCGGTCGCGGCGGCGGCCGGCCGGTCGATGCCGATGCGGACCAGCTCCCGCTGGGCGTCGGCGAGCTGCTCGGGAGTCTCGGCGAGCAGGGTGACCGGCATCCCCCGGTCGATCAGCCAGCCGAGCCAGGTCGACATCGGCCCGTCCAGGCCGAGGCTGACCGTGCCGGCCAGATGCGTCGCCGCGTACGCCTTTCGGTTGCGCAGGTCGACCACCCACTGCCCGGCGGCGATCCGGTCGCGCAGCTCGGCGGCGTCGGCTCGGGTGGCCGGGGTGAGGTCGACCGGTGCTGGCCCGGCGGCGTTGGCGACCCCCATGTGGGCGTAGTAGGCCGGGTAGGCGTCCAGCCCGGCCAGGATCTCGGTGACGAACTCGTCGGCGGCCAGCCACAGCACGCGGTTGACCTGCTTTTCCCGCCCGATGGTCGACTCCGGCGCGTCGGCCTGGGTCGCCGAGCAGAAGCTGCCGAAGCCGTGGGTGGGCCAGATCTGGGCGCCGTCTGGCAGCAGGTCGGCCAGCCGGCGGGCCGAGGCGTGCTGGCGCCGGGCCAGGTCGTGCGCGTGCTGCTGGCCGAGCAGGTCCGGGCGACCGGTGGTGCCGAAGAGCAGGGAACCACCGGTGAACACGCCCATCGGCGACCAGCCGCCGTCGTGGGCCGTGTCCAGCACGTACGACAGGTGGTGGAAGGTGTGGCCGGGGGTGGCGACGACCCGCAGGCGCATCCGGTGCGAAACCGGCAGCACGTCGCCGTCGGTCACCGGCGTGCGGTCGAAGTCCACCCGATCCGCGTCGGCCAGCAGGTAGCGGGCACCGGTCAGTTGGGCCAGCTGCCGGCCGCCGGAGACGTAGTCGTTGTGCAGGTGCGTCTCGACGACATGGGTCACCCGGACCCCGAGCCGGCCGGCGAGGGCCAGCACCCGGTCGACGTCCCGCTGCGGGTCTACGACCACCGCGACCTCGCCGTCGTGGGCCAGGTAACTGCGGTCACCGAGCGACGAGGTGGTGATGACGGACACCTGGACGGTCATTGCCGGATCCTTTCGGAAATACCCCTGGGGGTATGTGGTGGGCAGACTCCGCCCGTCGGCTACTCCCTCCCGGCGGAGTCACACCGGGAGGTCGGGCGGAGGGCGAATCAGGACAGGGCGAGGAACAGCTTCTCCAGCTCCTCCTCGGTCATCTCCGGCTGCTCGCCGCGCTCACGCGCGGTGCTGCAGTGCCGCATCCCGGAGGCGATGAGCTTGTAGCCGGCGCGGTCCAGCGCCTTCGAGACGGCGGCCAGCTGGGTCAGCGTGTCGCGGCAGTCCTGACCGGTCTCGATCATCTCGATCACGGCGTTGAGCTGCCCGCGGGCCCGCTTGAGCCGGGTCAGCGCGTCCGCCGTCATCTCGGGCCGTAGCTTCACGTCGCAAGCATACCCCGGGGGGTACCTGGTCGCCAATCACTCGCCGAAGGTCGCGACGGAGGGTCGTCGGGACATCGACGCAGCGCTTATCCTGTGCCCCGACCGAATCGCCGGAAGGGATCCCATGCCGTCGCGGCAGGACCAGCTGCACTCCTACCAGTTCACCGTCCAGCGGGCGGTCGCCGCGCTGGTGCTGCGCGAGACCGACCCGGCGCAGTCGCCGTTCCGGCGGCTGGCCGGCGCCGCGCTGGCCAGCGTCCTGGTCGCGGCCATCGGGGTGGGCGGCTCCGCGCTCTACGGCCTGTTCGCCGGCGGCGGCACGAAGTGGCGCGACGCGAGCGCGGTGATCGTGGAGAAGGAGTCCGGTGCCCGGTTCGTCTACCGGGAGCAGAAGCTGCACCCGGTGCTCAACTACGCCTCCGCGCTGCTGATCATCGGGGCGGACCGGCCGAAGACCGTGCTGGTCTCCCGCCGCTCCATCGACGGCGTGCCGCGCGGCCTGCCACTCGGCATCGCCGACGCCCCCGACTCGCTGCCCGCGCCGGGCCGGCTGGTCACCGCGCCGTGGACGGTCTGCTCGGCGGCCCCGGCCGGGACGGCGCCGGCAGCGCCCCGCTCCGCGCTGCTGGTCGGCGTCGACGCCGCCGGCGGCCGTCCGCTGGGCGAGGACGCGCTGCTGCTGCGGCACCCGGACGGCGCGCTGCACCTGCTCTGGCACCACCGGCGGCACCTCGTCCGGGATGCCAACCGGGTGCTCGCGGCGCTGGCGACCACCCGGGCCCGCGCGGTGCCGGTCGCCCCGGCGCTGCTCAACGTCCTGCCGGCCGGCGCCGACCTGGCACCGCTGGCCCTGCCGGACGAGGGCGAGCCCGCCGAGCGGGTCTCCGGCGCCCGGATCGGTGACGTCTACCTGGTGCGCAACTCCGGCGGCGGACGGCAGTACGCCGTCGCGCTGCGGGACGGGCTGGCCGGCATCACCGAACTGCAGGCCGGCCTGCTGCTCGCCCGCACCGGCCAGGGCGAGCCGGAGCCGATCACCCTGGGCCGGTTCGCCGCGCTGCCGAAACTGCCCGACCTCGCGCCGACCGGCCCGGCCGCGCCGCCGACCGTACCGCCGAGGCTGGCCGCGCTGGACGGGGCCGCGCTCTGCGCCCGGTTCGGCGACGACGGGGCGGTGGTCGACGTCCGGCTCGGCGCCGCCCTGCCCGACCTCGGGGCCAGCCCGCGGACGCCGGCCCCGGCCGGTGGCGGGGTGCGCGCCGACCACGTCGTGGTCGAGCCGGGCCGCGGCGCGGTCGTGGAGTCGGTCGCGGCGCCCGGCGCGTCCGGCGGGGCGGTCTCCGTCGTCACCGACCTGGGCCGGCGGTACGTGCTCGCCGGCGGCGAGGTGCTCGGCATGCTCGGCTACCGCGACGTCCGCCCGGCCCGGTTGCCCGCCGGCCTGGTCAGCCTGGTGCCCGCCGGCGCCGCCCTCGATCCGGCGGCGGCCCGGGTGGTGGCCGCACCGGCCTGAGCCCGGATGGTGCGGCCCGGCGTGCGCCGTCGGCTCAGGCCGGGCGGCGCAGCACGCTGACCGCGAAGTCGCTGTCGTCGCGCCAGGGGCGCAGGTCCCAGGTCGCGAAGCGGTGTTCCAGGCGCAGCCCGGCGGCCACCGCGTCGGCGTCGAAGTCGGTCAGCGGGTAGCCCCGGTCGGTGCCGAAGCCGACCGCCACCACGCCGTCGGGGCGCAGGTGCGCGGCGATCCGGCGCAGCACCGCCCGCTCGGTGCCGGGAGCGACGAAGGCCATCACGTTGCCGGCGACCACGGCGGCGTCGAACGGTTCGGGCTCGCCGGCCGCGGCCAGATCCAGCTCGGCCAGGTCGGCGACCAGCCACCGGGGCCCCGGGTGGTCGACCCGGGCGGCCTCGACCAGCGCGGGGTCGGCGTCCACCCCGACCACGGTGTGCCCGCGGGCGGCGAGCGCGGCACCGAGCCGGCCGGTGCCGCAGCCCGCGTCGAGGATCCGGGAGCCGGGCGCCACCATGGCGTCCAGGAGCCGGGCCTCACCGGCCAGGTCCGCCCCCTCGGCCGCCAGCCGGCGGAACCGGTCGATGTACCACTGCGAGTGCTCCGGGCCGGTGTCGGTCGCCCAGCGGGTCGGATTGGCCATCCCCCCACGCTAGCGGGGGCCCCGGAGGGTCACGGCAGCCGGGCCACCGTGATGAACTCGTTGTAGGTGAAGATCTTGCCCAAGGCCCGGGGGAACGGGAACGAGTACTGCCGCTCCACGGTCAGGCCGAGTTCGCGGCAGGTCTCCGCCGCCTCGGCGAAGCCGACGAACCGGACGTGCGTCGCGTCGCTGCGGTAACCGCGCTCCTGCGGGGTGATGAACACCGCCCGGCCGCCGGGACGGACGAACGGCAGGTACATCGAGATCACCTCGCGGGCCTGCTCGGCCGGCATGTGCTCGAGCAGGTGCGCGGCGAGCATCGAGTCGAACGCGGCCGGCTGGGCGTACTCGGTGGAGAAGAACTCTTCGGTGGTGTACGCCTCCAGGCCGAGCTCACGGCAGTGCGCGACCGAGGTGGGGTTGTGGTCCACGCCGACACTGTCGCCGCCCAGGTTGATCAGGTTGCGGCCGAGGCCGGAGCCGACGTCGAGGGTGCGGCCCAGCTGGAGCCGGCGCAGGTTCCACCGGTAGGGCGCCTGCACGTCGAGCAGCTGCTTCCATCGCGCGCCGCCCAACCGCTGCAGCCGGCGGGTGTAGTCCTCGCCTGCCGTACCCGTGGTGTTCTCCTGCCCTGTCTGACTCATCGCCGGATCCTTTGCCTGCGTCGGTACGGAGGTGGTGTGCGCCTGCGGCCGATCCGCGCACGGCGGTTCAACCGGGTTCCCCCCTTGGCCGGGGGCCGGGCCGGCCCCGATGCTACGGCCTCCGGGGCGCCCTGTGGGGTAACTGACTGGCCAGTTTGTGCAGGTGTGCGCCCGGTGACCGGGCGGTCTGCGGGGCGTCACGGCGGGTGGCTCCGGAGCGGGCCGTCAGCCCTTCTCCGCGCCGCTGGTGAGGCCCTCGGTGAGCAGCCGTTCGCTGGCGAAGAAGAGGATCACGATGGGCAGGGTGAGGATGACCGAGCCGGCCATCAGCACGGTCTTGGGCACCTCGACCCCGTCGGCCAACTGCGCCAGCCCGAGCGACACGGTCCACCGGTTCGGCTTGTCCACCAGGAAGAGCAGCGCGAAGAGGAACTCGTTCCAGGCGATCATGAAGTCGTAGAGGGCGACCGCCATGATCGACGGAGCGGCGAGGGGGAGGCTGACCCGCCGGATGATGCCGAGCCGGCCGGCGCCGTCGATGGCCGCGGACTCCTCCAGGCTGACCGGGATGGTCTCGAAGTAGTTCTTCAGCATGTAGACCGAGACCGGCAGGGTCTGCGAGATGTAGACCAGGATCAGGCCGAGCAGCGAGCCGCGCAGCCCCGCCCGGGTGAAGACCACGAAGAGCGGGATCGCGATGACGATGGACGGGAACAGGTAGACCGCCAGGAACAGGAAGTCGACCTGGCGGCGGCCGAAGAACCGCAGCCGGGAGACGGCGTACGCGCCGGGGATCGACACCAGCAGGGTGAGCAGGGTCGCCGCGACGGCCACCAGGCCGCTGTTGCGCATGAAGGTGAGGAATCCCTGGCCGCCGTCGTCGGTGGCCCGCAGCACCTCGGCGTACGTGCTGACGGTCAGCTCGCCGAGGCCGACCACGAGCGAGCCGGGGTCGAGCAGCAGCCGCTCGATGGGGCGCACCGACAGCACCAGCATGTAGTAGAAGGGGAAGACGGTGACCAGCAGGAACGCCGCGACCACCAGCCGGCGCAGCCAACGCAGGCTCACCGTCTCGACCCGGTCCCGGTCCATCAGCCGACCCTCCGTCCGAAGAAGCGCAGGTAGATCAGCACGAACACGACGAGCACCACGGCCAGCACGACGGCCTGGGCCGCGGCGGCGCCGATGTCGGTACGCGCGGTGAGGAACTCGTAGACCCGGACGCTGACCACCTCGGTGCCGGCCGCACCCCCGGTGAGCAGGTAGACGTCGTCGAACTTGTTGAACGTCATGATGAACCGCAGCACGCCGAGCAGGGCGAGCACCGGCATCAGCTGGGGCAGCAGGATGTGCCGGAAGCGCTGGGTGGGGGTGGCTCCGTCCACCCGGGCGGCCTCCTCCAGTTCGCCGGGCACCGCCTGGAGCCGGGCGAGCAGGAACAGGAACGCGAACGGGAAGTAGCGCCACGCCTCGAAGGCGATGACGGTGGCCAGCGCGGTCGACTCCTGGGACAGGAACGGCACCGGGGTGTCCCAGCCGAGGAACCGCCGTCCCCAGTCGTTGACGATGCCGAGTTGCGGGTCCAGCATGACCTGCCAGACGAAGGTGACCGCGACCACCGGGGCCACATACGGCAGCAGCATCGACGCCCGGACCAGCGTGCGGCCCCGGAACGGCCGGCGCACGACGAGCGCCGCCACCAGGCCGAGCACGATCGAGCCGGCGGTGGCGCCGAGACTGTAGACCAGGGTGGTCCAGAGGGTGTCGGCGAAGCCGGGGGTGTTCAGCACCCGCTCGACGTTGTCCAGGGTGAACTCGCCGAACAGCCCGGTCCGGCGCAGGGTGGCCAGGCGGACCCGCTGGAAGGCCAGCACGACCGTCCAGACGATCGGGATGCCGATCACCGCGACGACGACGAGCAGGGTGGGTGCGACCAGCGCCAGCCCGGCGCGGGACTCGCGGCGGCGAAGGGTGAGCGGCTTGCGGCGGCGGGCCGGCGCCGGCCGGTCCCGGGTGGGGGAGCGGCCGGTGCCGGGGGCGGTGGTGGTCAATTGACGCCCGCCTTGATCGCCTCCACGTCCTTCTTGGCCCGGCCGGCGGCGGCGGCCGCGTCCGACTTGCCGGAGACCACGTCGTTCAGCGCCTTGGGCACCGGCAGCTCGCCGAGGATCGCGCCGACCAGCTTGCCCTGGCCCTGGATGAGGCCCCAGCGCTGGAAGGTGTCCGGGCTGCGGCGCAGCTCGGCGAGCACCTCGTCGCCGTACACCTCGGCGAGCGGCTTCTTCGCGTCCACCCCGGCCTGGCTGGTGTTCCAGGCGGTGAGGAACTTCTCCGGCTCGGCCGGGGTGCCCTTGCGGACCGGGAAGCGGCCCTCCGGCGACATGCCGAACCAGCGCGGGTACGCCTCGTCGAGCAGGTGGGACACGAAGGACTTCGCCGGGTCGGCGGCGGCGCCGTCGAGCACCGCCCAGGAGCTGATCTCGCCGTACTGGGCCGGCCCGGTGCCGTTCGGGCCCTGGATGCCGGTGACGAAGCCGCTGTTCTTCGCGAGGAAGGTCGGGTCGGCCTGGCACTGCGGGCAGGTGGGTCTGGCGTCGTTGCGCAGCCCGGCCAACTCGTCGAGGATGAACGGCGACCAGACCAGCATGGCCGCCTTGCCGGCGAAGTAGGTGGCCCGGGTGGTGTCCACGTCCTGGCCGCCCCTGACCGACCAGGTGCGCATCAGGTCGCCGTAGAAGCGGAACGCCTCGACGCACTCGGCCGAGTCCAGCCTCACCGCGCCGGAGTCGTCGGTGAGCTGGCAGTTGTTCGCCAGCGCCAGGTGCTCGAAGGTCTGCTGGGTGAAGACGTCGCCGGGGGCCGTGGCCGCGGTGATGCCGGCGACGCCGTCGCGGTGCAGCGTCCGCGCGGCGTTGGTGATCTTCTCGTACGTGTCGGGGACGGGCAGGCCGGCGGCGGCGAAGAGGTCCTTGCGGTAGACGAGCAGCTGGCCCCAGCCGTCGCTGGGCACGGCGAGCTGCCTGCCGTCGTCGGAGGTCAGCTCCAGCGCCCGGGGCGAGAACGTCTGCCGGCCGAGCCGCTCCACCACCTCCGCGTTCGCCGAGGGGTGCAGCAGTTCGTTGCCGGCCAGCGTGCGGATGCCGGCCAGCGACACCGAACCGACCACGTCGGGCAGTTCGCCGGCGGCCGCGCTGGAGGCGATCAGGGAGGGGAACTGGTCCTCGTTGACGGTGACCAGGTCGACGGTGATCCCGGTCTCGGCGGTGAAGTCGGCGATGATCGCCTTGGTGGCGGTGACCCGGTCGGCGACGTCCTCCAGGCTCCAGACGGTGATCTTCTTGCTGTCGTCGCCGGAATCGTCGTCGCCGCAGGCCAGCAGGCTGCCCCCGGCGAGTGTCACGATCAGGGTGGCGGCGAGCATCCGCATCGGAGGTGCTGACATCGGTGGCACTCCTCTCGAAGGGTACATGACGGATTCAACGCCGTCGATTGATCAATTACAAGACATATGCCGATTTTTTGTTCTACGATGGAGCCCAGTGCTACCGGGATGTGACTCATGGTCAACTGGGTTGTCTCCTTGGCCGGGCCCCGCAGGATCAGCCTCGAACCCTGCCCCCCGGATCCGCTCGGGCCCGGCCAGGTCCGGGTCCGCACCTGTTACTCCGGCATCTCCGCCGGCACCGAGCTCACCCTCTACCGGGGCAGCAACCCGCGGCTGAGCAAGGACTGGGACGACGTCACCCGGATGTTCGTGCCCCGGCAGGCGGCCGTGCCCTATCCGCTGGTCGGCTTCGGCTACGAGGAGGTCGGCGAGGTCGTCGAGGTCGCCCCGGACGTCGCCGACCGGCGCCCCGGGCAGCTCGTCTGGGGCATCTGGGGGCACCGGGCCGAGGCGGTGGTGCCGGCCGGCGCGGTGCACCCGCTGCCCGCCGGGCTGGACCCGCTCGCCGCCGTCTTCGCCCGCCCCGGCGCCATCGCGCTGACCGCCGTGCTCGCCGGCGACCTGCACCTCGGCGACTGGGTCGGGGTCTTCGGGCAGGGCGTGATCGGGCTGCTCGCCACCCGGCTCGCCACCCTCTCCGGCGCCCGGGTGGTGGCCGTCGACCGGGTGGCCGGCCGGCTGGCGCACGCCCGGCGGCTCGGCGCCCGGCTGGTCGTCGACGCGGCCACCGAGTCCGCCGCCGACGTGCTGCGGCGGGCCACCGGCGGCAACGGCGCGGACGTCTGCCTGGAGCTGTCCGGGGCGTACCCGGCGCTGCACGAGGCGATCCGTGCCACCACCCACGCCGGCCGCGTCGTGGCCGCCGGCTTCTACCAGGGCCAGGCCGACGGGCTCGGCCTGGGCGAGGAGTTCCACCACAACCGGATCCAGCTGGTGGCGGCCCAGGTCTCCGGGCCGACCCCGGCGCCCGGCATGGCCGGCCGGTGGACCGGTGCCCGCGTCGCACAGACCTTCATGGACCTGGTGGCCGAAGGCAGCGTCGACCCGCTGCCGCTGGTGAGCCACGTCGTCGACGCCAGCGCGGTGGCCGACGCGCTGGCGCTGCTCGACCGCGGTGACGGTGACGCCCTCCAAGTCGTGCTGAGGTTCTGATGACCATCCCGATCGCCTGCCAGGAGCAGCTCCTGCCGGGCACCGACCTGATCCAGAAGTACGCCCTGGCCACCGCGCTCGGCTACCACGGCATCGAGCTGCGCGGCCGGGGCGACCTCGCCCTCGCCCGCCGGCTGCCCGAGCTGCGCCGGGCCCGTGCCGGCGGGGTGGTGATGCCGACCGTCTGCGTCGAGATGGACCACTTCATCGGTGACTTCGACGCCGAGCGGTCCCGGGACGCGGTGCGCAACCTGCGCTCCCAACTGTCGGTGATCGCCGAACTCGGTGGCGCCGGCGTGATGACCCCGGCGGCGTGGGGGATGTTCTCCCGGCGACTGCCGCCGTTCGAGCCGCCCCGCTCGCCGGCCGGCGACCGGCGGTTGCTCGTCGACGCCCTCGGCGAGCTGGGCGAGCATGCCCGTGCCGAGGGGGTCACCCTCTTCCTCGAGCCGCTCAACCGGTACGAGGACCACATGGTCAACCGGCTCGACGAGGCGGTCGCGCTCTGCGCCGCCGTCGGGCTGCCCTCGGTGCGGGTGGTCGCCGACACCTTCCACATGAACATCGAGGAGGACGACGTGCACCGGGCGCTGCGCGGCGCCGCGCCGTACCTGGGGCACGTGCAGGTCAGCGATTCCAACCGGTACCAGCCGGGCGCCGGCCACCTCGACTGGCCGGCGTTGCTGCGGACCCTGCTCGAGATCGACTACCGGGGCTGGCTGGCGCTGGAGTGCCGGCTGCGCGGCGACCCGGTACGCGCCCTCCAGCAGGCCGCCACGGTGCTGCGGCACGCTCAGCCCCGGCGGGCGGCGGCGTGAGCGAGCGTCAGCGAGCGAATCACCGGTGCGGCGCGGTCGTGCCTCAGGCCGGCACGGAGCGAAGCGGAGTGCCGGCATGAGCGCGGGCACGGCCGGCGCGGGCACGCTCACCCGACTGCGTGCCCTCGCGCTGGCCACCCTTGAGGACAACTGGGAGCACGACCACACGGTGCCCTCGCGGACGCTCTACCCGCACCAGTGGAGCTGGGACTCGGCGTTCATCGCGATCGGG
This sequence comes from Micromonospora sp. R311, assembly GCF_056780015.1. Taxonomy (NCBI): domain Bacteria; kingdom Bacillati; phylum Actinomycetota; class Actinomycetes; order Micromonosporales; family Micromonosporaceae; genus Micromonospora; species Micromonospora sp. R311. Next base: position 45,543 of record NZ_JBSWCE010000021.1, on the reverse strand, counting down.
CTGGCGCGGGTGCGTCCGGAGCGCGCCTGGCGGGAGCTGGACAGCCTGTTCCGGGCCCAGTGGGCCGACGGGCGGGTGCCGCACATCGTGTTCAACCCGACGCTGCGGGTCGGCGCGTACTTCCCCGGGCCCGATCTCTGGCGTACGGAGGTGGCCGCGGGCGCGCCGGCCGTGGCCACCTCCGGGCTGGTCCAGCCGCCGGTGCACGCGCTCGCGGCCTGGCTGGTGCACCGGCGCGCCCCCACCGAGGCCGGGCGGGCGGCGCTGGGCCGGCTCTATCCGCGGCTGGTCGCCCAGCAGCGCTACCTCGCCGGGCGGCGCGACATCGGGGGCGGTGGGCTGGCCTGCGTGGTGCATCCGTGGGAGTCCGGGCTGGACAACAGCCCCGCGTGGGACGAGCCGATGGCCGCGGTGCCCGCCGACGCGGCGGTGATGCGCGCGTACCGCCGGCACGACACCGCGCACGCCGACGCCGCGCACCGCCCCACCGACCTGGACTACGCGCGCTACCTCGCGATCGTCACCGCCTACCGGGACCACGGCTACCGCGACGACGACCTGGCCGCCGGGCATCCGTTCCTGGTGGAGTGCCCGCTGTTCAACGCGGCGCTGGGTCTCGCCGAGCACACGCTGGCCCGGATCGCCACCGTGGTCGGCGCCGACCCGGGCCCGCACCGGGAACGGGCGGCCGGGATCACCGAGGCCCTGGTCCGGCGGCTGTACGACCCGACGACCGGCACCTTCCGGCCGCGCGACCTGCGCACCGGCCGGCTCGTCCCGGCCCGGACGGTGCTCGGCCTCGCCCCGCTGGTCCTGCCCGACCTGCCCGCCCGGCAGGTCGACGCGCTGGTGGTGGAGGCGCGCTCGGCGCGGTTCGGGGTGGCCCGCCGGATGGACCGGCCGTTGCCCAGCTACGACCGGACCGCCCCGGACTTCGAGCCGCTGCGCTACTGGCGCGGCCCGAGCTGGCTGAACACCACCTGGCTGGTGCGGCGGGGGATGCTCACCCACGACCGCCCCGACCTGGCCGCCGGGCTGCGCGAGTCGATGGTCGAGCTGGTGGCCGGGGCCGGCTGCCACGAGTACTTCCACCCGGACACCGGGGCCGGATTGGGCTCGCCGGCGTTCGGCTGGACGGCCGCCCTGCTGCTCGACGTGCTCGCCGACGGCCCGGCCGGCTGACCGGGGCCACCCGGCCGGCTGAGCGGGGCCACCGTGGCGGCGGTCAGCGGCCGGCGGTCAGCTCACTGAGCAGCTGCTCCACCCGCGCCCGGATCTCGTCGCGGATCGGGCGCACCGCCGCCACGCCCTTGCCGGCCGGGTCGTCGAGCTTCCAGTCCTCGTACCGCTTGCCGGGGAAGACCGGGCAGGCGTCGCCGCAGCCCATCGTGACGATGACGTCGGAGGACTCGGCGGGGGAGCGGCTGTGGTGTCGGGCGCCCGGTCAGCAGCAGGTTGCCAGGTACGACTGCAGCTCGGTCAGGGCCGCCAGGGCGCCGTCACGGTCCGCCCGGTAGTAGACCGTCTTCCCGTCGCGCCGGGAGGTCACGACCCGCCCTCTGCGCAGCAGCATCAGCTGCTGGGATGCCGTGGCCTGACTGATGCCGACGCGCTCGGCCACCTCTCCCACCGACAGTTCGGCCCCCCGGGCGAAGAGCATCATGATCCGCTGTCGGGTCGGACTGCCGAGCGCCTTGAGGAAGTCCTGGGTCTGCGGCGCCAGCACGGATCCGGCGTCGACCTGGCTCGTGGTCGAGGGCGGCGGTGCCGCCTGCCCGGAGGTCGCCTGCGTCATGCCTCCACCTTTCCGCATCGCCATCATATTGTCATTCAACGAAACGACGATATGATGGCGATGTGGTTACCCAGTCCGAACCCGTGATCATCGTCGGTGGCGGCCAGTCCGGCCTCGCTGCCGCCCGCGTCGCGCTGACCGCCGGCCTTCGTCCCGTCGTCCTGCACGCCGGTGCGGAGCCCGTCGGCTCGTGGCCCGACTACTACGACAGCCTCACCCTGTTCTCCCCGGCGCGCTACAGCGCCCTGCCGGGCCTCGACTTCGGCGGGGATCCGGACCGCTACCCGAGCCGGGCCGAGGTGGTGGCGTACCTGCGCCGCTACGCCGCGCGGCTCGACGCGGAGATCCGCACCGGCGTCCGGGTCACCGCGGTGCGATCGCGTCCCGGCGGCGGGTACCTCGTCCGCACCGACGCCGGGGACGAGTTCGCGGCGGCGGGTGTCGTCGCCGCCAGCGGGTCGTTCGGCAACCCGTACCTGCCGGTCCTGCCGGGCCGCGACCGGTACGCGGGGGACCTGCGCCACGTCGCCGACTACCGCCGGCCCGACCCGTACGCGGGGAAACGGGTCGTGGTCGTCGGGGCCGGCAACTCCGCGGTGCAGGTGGCCTACGAGATCGCCGCGCAGGCCGACGTCACCCTGGCCACCCGGGCGCCCGTCCGGTTCCTGCCGCAGCGCGTCCGCGGCCGGGACCTGCACCACTGGCTCCGCGTCACCGGCGCGGACCGCCTGCCCCGTCCGGTGCTCACCAGGCTGGTGCGGCACGCTGCCGTGATCGACGCCGGGAGCTACCGCGACGCCATCGCCTCCGGCTCGCCCGCCCGCCGGGAGATGTTCACCGCCTTCACCGAGGACGGCGTCGTCTGGGGCGACGGCGGCGTCGAGCGGGTCGACGCCGTCATCTTCGCCACCGGCTACCGCCCGCACCTCGACTACCTGGAACCGCTCCGGACCGTCGAGCGCGGCGCACCCCGGCAACGCGGCGGAATCTCCACCACCCATCCCGGGCTCGGCTACCTCGGCCTGGAGTTCCAGCGCTCGTTCTCGTCGAACACCCTGCGCGGGGTCGGACGCGACGCGGCGTACGTCATGGCCGCGCTCGCCGCGCAGGTGTCCGGCCGGCCGCGGCGCAGGCGCCCGACGGCGCCCGCCCGACGGGCCGCCGGCGGCGGCCGGTCCTGAGCCGTACCCGCTAGGCCACGGGGGTGGTCTCGACGGTGAGCAGTGCCGCCAGCTGGCGCAGGACGTGTGGGCGGGCCCGGTAGTAGACCCAGGTGCCGCGCCGCTCCGCGTCCACCAGGCCCGCCTCGCGCAGGGTCTTCAGGTGGTGGGAGATGGTCGGCCCGGTGAGGTCGAAGGCGGGGGTGAGGTCGCAGACGCAGGCCTCGCCGCCCTCCGCAGAGGCGATCATCGACATCAGCTGCAGCCGGACCGGGTCGCCGAGAGCCTTGAACGCGGGCGCGAGGACGGCGGCCGTCCGCGCCGGCACCCGGCGCTGCGCCAGTGGCTCGCAGCAGGGCGCGTCGGCGTTCAGCACGGTCGGCGGCCTCGGTTGCTTCGACATGCCTCTAGGTTGACATCTCTCTAATCAGCGTGCAAGTCTCTGCTTAGACGGACGTCAAGACAGGCCTCCGTGGGAAGGGGATCGTCATGTTCGGCAAGGCTCGGCGGTCGGCCGGGACGGGAGTGCGCTTCTGCGACTCGTGCGCCCAGGTGTCCACCGCCGCCCAGCGTGCGGAGCGCCGCTACGACAGCGTTCGCGCCGCCGTCCACACCTTGATCAGCCCGCGATGAGCGACGGGACGGCCACCACGATGAGCGAGAACATCCAGACGACCGGCGGATTCGCCGGCGGCCCGGCCGCCGCCCTGGCGGTCACCGGTTCCGGCGCCTGCTGCGGCAGCCCCGCGCAGGCGGTCGGCTCGATCCTGCCGCCCGCCGGGGCGTCCGTGCCGGCGGGCCCGTGTTGCGGCACCCAGGAGGCCGCCGCGGCCGCCGGTGGGTGCTGCGGCGCCGAGGCGAAGGCCGCCGCCGTCGACGCGGGACAGGGGTGCTGCGGATGATCCCGGACCCACCCGTCCACGCCCCGGTCCAGCGCGAAGAGGTCTCGGGCCGCCGGATGGCCGCGACCGTCGCCGCCCTGGCCGCGGACGGCTTCGCCGGTCGGCGGGTCGGCTCCGCCGGCGGCATCGCCGCCCGGGCCCGGCTCGCCGATCACCTCGCCGCGCTCGGCGCGACGGTGCACACCGACGGGTTTCCCGTCCGGGCGGTGCCCGACCTGTCCGCGGCGCCCACGGTGACCTGGGGTGGCGACGCCACCGCCCACCGGCTGACCTTCGGTCGGGAGGTCGGCGTCCATCTCGCCTCCGCCCACACGACCGAGGTCCGGCGGGGCGCGCTGGGCGTGGCCGGCGCGGACGACCCGGCCGGTCGGTGGCTCGTCGTGCCGGCGGAAATGAGTCTCTTCGACGCCTACGGGCACGCCCACGGCGCCGCGGGGCTGGTCCTGAGCCGCCCCGTGGACGCCGACGGCTGGCAGTACACCACCCTCGCCGGCCCGGACCCGGGGCCGTTGCCGGTGTTCACCCTCGACCCCGCCACCCACCGCGCGGTCCTCGTCGCGGCCGCCGAGGGTGGTTGGCTGGCCGGTGACGCCCCGCTGCGGCGGCTCGACGTCACCGGCACCAACATCCACGCCACCGTCCGCCGGCCGGCACCGGGCGCGGTCGACGTGCTGCTCACCGCGCACTACGACGGCGTGGGCGACCATCCCGGCCTGCGGCAGCCGGGCGCGTCGGACAACGCCAGCGGGGTCGCGGTGGTGCTCGAGGCGACCCGGATCCTGGCCGCCGAAGCCGGAGCCGGGCTCTCCGTCGCCCTGCTCGACGCCGAGGAGATCGGGGCCCTCGGCTCCGCCCACCACGCGCGTCGGCTGCGCGCCGGCGGCGCCAACCCGCTCGTGCTCAACGTCGACGGCGCCGGACGCCTGGACCGGGCCGCCGCCGTCGAGGCGGGCGGGCCGGCCCACCGGCTGCTGGCGGTGCTGGACCAGGCCGGCCGACACGTCGGCGTACCCCTGGTCGCCGGGCCGGTGGCCTCGGACAACCGTCGCTACGGGGCCGCCGGGTTCGCCGCCGTGGGCATCGGCGCCGGCATGGCCGGCTACCACAGCCCCGCCGACACCGCCGACCGGGTCGATCCGGCCACCCTCACCGCCCTGGCGCGCCTGGTGGTCGCCACCGTGCGGCTGGCCGCGTCGTCGTCCGCTAGACTTTCATCGTCAATCGGCGATTAACGATAAAGGGAGCGGATCGTGGGCGAGCTGCTCGATCGGGCGACGGCGCAGAGGTACGCGTCGTGGTTCAGGGCCCTGGCGGACCCGACCCGGGTGCAGATCGTGGAGTACCTGGCCCGCAAGGCCCGGCCGATGAGCGTGGGGGAGATCGTCGCGGCGATCGGGTTGGCCCAGTCCACCGTCTCCCAGCACCTGAAGATCCTCACCGAGGTCCGGTTCGTGCTCGCCGAGCCGGTCGGCACCGCCCGGCACTACCGCGTCAACGAGGCCTGCGTCGGCTGCTTCCCGTCCGCCGCCGACGTGGTCATGGGCCGACCGGCCCCAGCCCGAACGGAGCCTGCTGAGATGGGCGACCTCACCCTCCGACCGATGCGTCCCGACGACGCCGGCGCGGTCCTGGCGATCTACCAGGCGGGCCTCGACGGGGGCAACGCCAGTTTCGAGACCGTCGCGCCGACCTGGGCCGCGTTCGACGCCGGCCGGCTGCCCGCGCACCGCTTCGTGGCCGTCGACGGGGACGACAGGGTCCTCGGCTGGGTCGCGGTCACCCCGACCTCCACCCGGGCGGTCTACGCCGGCGTGGTGGAGCACTCGATCTACGTCGACCCCGCCGCGCAGGGGCGCGGGGTGGCCCGGCTGCTGCTCGACGCGCTCGTCGCCTCGACCGAGGCGGCCGGCATCTGGACGATCCAGTCCGGCATCTTTCCGGAGAACACGGCCAGTCTCGCCCTGCACGAGCGGGCCGGCTTCCGGGTGATCGGCGTCCGGGAGCGGGTCGGCCGGCACCACGGCCGGTGGCGCGACGTGGTGCTGCTGGAACGCCGCAGTCCGGTCATCACCTGACCGCCGCGCGGCCCGCCGGAGCGGGCCGCCGTCCGCCCTGTTGTTTCGAAAATTGTCAAGACAAAGGAGTTTCCTGATGAACGTCCTGGACGAACTGCCCGTCGTGGTGATCGGCGCCGGACCGGTCGGGCTCGCCGCGGCCGCGCACCTGCACGAGCGAGGACTGCCCTTCACCGTGCTGGAGGCCGGCGACAGCGCCGGCGCGGCGGTGCGCCAGTGGGGCCACGTGCGGGTGTTCTCCCCGTGGCGGTACAACCTGGACGCGGCCGCCCGCCGGCTGCTCGACGCGGCCGGCTGGGTCGCCCCCGACCTCGACGACCTGCCCACCGGCGCCGGCCTCGCCGCCGACTACCTCCAGCCGCTGGCCGAACTGCCGCAGCTCAAGCCGCACCTGCGCTACCGGGCCCGGGTGGTGGCGATCAGCCGGCTCGGCCTGGACCGGCTGCGCACCGCCGGCCGCGAGCACACCCCGTTCCTGGTCCGGCTCGCCGACGGCGACGAACTGCTCGCCCGCGCGGTGATCGACGCCTCCGGCACCTGGGGCACCCCGAACGTGCTCGGTGCGTCCGGGCTGCCCGCCCGGGGCGAGCCCGAGGCCGCGTCCCACCTGGAGCACGCGCTGCCGGACGTGCTGGGCGCCGACCGGGACCGGTTCGCCGGCCGGCACACCCTGGTCGTCGGGGCGGGCCACTCCGCGGCCAACACGCTGCTGTCCCTGGCCGAGCTGGCGGCCGCCGCGCCCGGCACGGAGGTGACCTGGGCGATCCGTTCGACCAGCCCGGCCCGCACCTACGGCGGCGGCGACGCGGACGCGCTGCCCGCCCGCGGCGCCCTCGGCTCCCGGCTGCGCGAGCACGTCGACGCCGGCCGGATCCGGCTGCTCACCGGATTCTCCGTGCACGCCCTCACCCCGGCCGACGGCCGGGTCGCCGTGGTCGTACGCGCCGCCGACGGCGGCGAGGAGTCCGTCGTGGTGGACCGGATCGTCGCCGCCACCGGATTCCGGCCCGACCACTCCATCGCCGCCGAGCTGCGCCTGGACCTCGACCCGGTGCTCGGCGCCACCCGGGCGCTCGCCCCGCTGATCGACCCCAACGAGCACTCCTGCGGCACGGTTCCGCCGCACGGCGCCGACGAGCTCGCCCACCCGGAGGCCGGCTACTACGCCGTCGGCATGAAGAGCTACGGCCGCGCGCCGACGTTCCTCATGGCCACCGGCTACGAGCAGGTCCGCTCGGTGGTCGCCGCGCTGGCCGGCGACTGGGCGGCGGCCCGGGACGTGCAGCTCGAACTCCCCGAGACCGGCGTGTGCAACAGCAACCCCGCGGAGTCGGCGGGCGGGGAGAGCTGCTGCGGTCCCGCTCCCGCCGCACCGGCCGGCCGGGGTCTGGCCACCGGCGTCAGCGGTGGCTTGCTCGCCGCCCCGGTCGGCCTGATTCCGCTGGCCACCGTTCCCGGCGACGCCGGCTGCTGCGGCAGCTGATGCCCGCGGCCACCGGGGCGCCCGCCGATGCCACGATCGGCGGGCGCCCCGCCGGGCGGCCGCGCCGGTTGGTCGCCGCGCTGGCGGTGACCCAGACCGTAGGCTACGGCACCCTCTACTACTCGTACGCGGTCCTGCTGAAGCCGATGGCCACCGCGCTCGGCGCGTCCACCGCCGCGGTGACCGGCGCGCTGACCGCGTCCGTGATCGCCGGGGCGCTCGCCGCCGTCCCGGTCGGACGGTGGCTGGACCGCCACGGCGGGCGCGGCCTGATGACCGGGGGTTCGCTGGCCGCCACCGCGCTGCTGCTCGCCTGGTCCCAGGTGGAGACGATCTGGCAGCTCTACGTGGTGATGATCGGCATCGGTGCCACCGGCGCGATGGTCCTGTACGAACCGGCCTTCGCCGTCATCGTCTCCTGGTATCCGCCACCCCGCCGCGACCGGGCGCTGCTCGCCGTCACCATCGTCGCCGGGTTCGCCAGCACGATCTTCCTGCCGCTGACCGGCCTGCTCGTCGCGCACCTCGACTGGCGGGGCGCGCTGCTCGTGCTCGCCGCCGTGCACGGCCTGACCACCGTGCCGCTGCACGCCGGGACGGTGCGGCGGTCGCCCGGTGCCCGCCCGGGCGACGCCGAGCCCGCGCGGAGCCGGCAACCGGACCGGCGGCGCGCCGTGGTGCGGACGGCGACCCGCGACGCGCGGTTCTGGGTCCTGGTGGCGGCGCTGCTCGCGCACGGCGCGGCGACCAGCACCATGGCCGTGCACCTCGTCGGCTTCCTCGCCGACCGGGGCCACACCGCCACCTTCGCCGCCGTCGTCGCCGGCCTGCTCGGCGTCCTCTCGGTCACCGGCCGGCTCGTCCTCACCGGGGCCCGGCGACGACTGCCCGTGCCGGCGATCCTCGCCGGAATCTTCGCGATCCAGGCCGCCGCCGCACTCACCCTCACCGCTCTCGGCGGCTCCCGCCCGGGGGCCGTCGTCGGTGTCATCGGCTTCGGGCTCGGGTTCGGCGTCGCCAGCCTCGCGACGCCGGCCCTGCTCGTCGCCCGCTACGGCACCGTCGGCTACGCCAGCATCGCCGGCGTGCTGGCCGCGCCCGTCACGCTGGCCAAGGCCACCGCACCGCTGGCCGCGGCGGCGCTGCTGAGCCGGACGGGAGGGTACGGCCCGCTGCTCGTCGCCGTCGCCGGCTGCTGCGCCGTCGCCGCCGCGGGCATCCTCGCGGGTCCCGCCGTCAGTCCAGCCGGCGCCACCGTGGCCAGGCGGGCCGCTCGGTGGCGGTCAGCGCGTCCAGCATCACGTGCTCGACCTGGTCGGGGGTGAGGTCCGCCCGCTCGTCGGCACCCGGGGGGTACGCCGCCCAGGACCGGTCCTCGGCGTCGGACATGACGACGCCCACCGGGTGCCGGCGGTCGGTGACGGCGGCGACCACGCCCCACGACCGGCGGATGTGCACCTGCTGGCCGAGGTCGGGGTCCAGGTCACGCAGCCACCGCCGGACCGTCTCGTGATCGGTGAGCGGCACCGTCTCGGTGGTCACCCGGAACAGCCCGCGGCTGGTCAGCCGCTCGGGCACGTCCTGTGCCGGCCGGCCCCGGCCGAGCCGGTCCCGCAACCATCCCATCTCGACACGTCCCCTCCGGACGGACCGCACGACGGCCCGACCGCCGCGTTGGCTCGCCCTGCCAAGCCAGCATGCCCGCCGGCGGGTGCGGGTGAAACGCCTGCGCGACCAGGTCGCCGCGAGCCGGATATAGTGGCGGGCCCAGCGGAGGCCGGAGGAGGTGCCGTGCCGGAGATCGACAAGGTCGCCTGGATCCGGATCGAGGGTGGCCGGGTGCTCAGCACCCGCTCGCGGGGCAAGGATGTCTGGTACCTGCCGGGCGGCAAACGCGAACCGGGCGAGACCGACCTGGAGACGCTCGGCCGGGAGATCGCCGAGGAGTTGAGCGTCGTCGTGCTGCCCGGCAGCGCCGTGCACCTCGGCACCTTCACCGCGCAGGCGCACGGCCACCCGGCGGGCACGCTGGTGCGGATGACCTGCTACGCCGCCGACTTCCGGGGCGCACTCCGGCCGGCCAACGAGATCGCCGAGGCGGCCTGGCTCGGCTATGCCGACCGCGACCGGGTCTCCCCGGTCGACCAGCTCATCTTCGACCACCTGCGGGCCTGCGCCGGGCTGCGCTGACGTCGATCCGGGCGCGGTGCGGCCCGCACCCAGGCGGCCAGCAGGCGCGGCCGTCGGCGGGCGCACGTCGTTTGCCGGCACTCGGCGGGGGTAAGCGCGGGGCCGGTGACGACAGGAGGCGCCGTGCGGTTTCCCCGCTTCGTCGACGCGGTGTCCCGCCGCTCCGGGCTGCCGCCCGGGCAGGCCGCCGCGGTCGCCCGGGCCGTGCTGCAGACGATGGCCGAGCGGGTGGCCGGCGGCGAGGCGGACGACCTGGCCGGGCAACTCCCGGACGCGCTGGGTGACTACCTGGCACCCGGCACCGGCGCGGTCGACGGCCGCACGGCGGCGTTCGGGCCGGCCGAGTTCCTGCGCCGGGTGGGGGAGCGGGCGGGGGTCGACGAGGCGACCGCACGGGCCGGCGCCGGCGCGGTATTCGCGACGCTGCGACAGGCGGTGACGGTCGACGAGTTCCGGGAGATGGTGGCCCGGGTTCCGCGCGGTTTCGGCGGCACGATCGCGCCGACGCCGCCGTCGGACGGATAGGCAGTCGGGGATCCGCAGGGGTCATGTCGGACTGTGGACATCGCCCATATTTCGGGAACTTTCGCTGTCTGAGCCCACTTCTACCGTAAGATTACTTGACGGTAAACGCTTAGGCGGTAGTTCCTCTACGCGCTAGAGGGATGATCGGACGATTTTTTCCGTCCCTCGTCGGAGGGTCAGTTCGGCTCTTCGGCCCGACTCTAATCGACGATCTCTCTTCCCAGGCATTGAGCCATATGCTCTTTCCATTGTGAAGTCCTGGGGGGGATCATGATCAGCCTTGTCGAATGCTGCGCGCCGTCCTGCTCTGGAGCGACGTCCGTAGTCTGACATGAATCAATCGACGGTAATCAATCGGTTTGTCACTGTCGCCGCCCGTCGTCCCGAACTGCCGGCCGTGCTCGGCGAGGCCGATCAGCTCAGCTACGCCGACCTGGCCGGTGCGGCCGGCGGGTACGCCGCGGCGCTGACCGCCGCCGGCACCCGGCCGGGCGACCGGGTCGCCCTGCTCACCGCGCACGGCACGCCCAGCATCGCGGCCATCCTCGGCACCCTTGCCGCCGGGTGCGCGTACGTGCCGCTGGACCCGGGGTTCCCCGAGCAGCGCCTGCGGCACATGCTCGCCGCCGCCGGGGTCGGCACCGTCCTCACCGGAGCGGAGCACGCGGAGACCGCGCACCGGCTCACCGCCGACCGGCCCGACGTCCGGGTGCTCACCGTGGACGCCGTGCCGGCCGCCCCGCTGCGCCCGGTGCCGGTCGACCCGGACGCGCTGGCGTACGTGCTGTTCACCTCCGGCTCCACCGGCGTGCCCAAGGCGGTCGGGCAGACCCACCGCAACCTGCTGCACGTCGTCGACAACCAGATCGCCGTCCTCGGCCTCGGCCCGGCCGACCGGCTCAGCCTGCTCGCCTCGTTCAGCTTCGACGCGGCCATCCCCGACCTCTACCCGGCCCTGCTCACCGGCGCCGCGGTCGTCCCGGTGGAGCTGCGCCGGCACGGCCTGGCGCACGCCGTCGAGCAGCTCGCCCGGCACCGGGTCACGGTCTACCACTCCACGCCCACGGTCTACCGGTTCCTGCTGGACACCCTCGGCGAGCGCCGGCTCGACCACGTCCGGGTCGTGCTGCTCGGCGGGGAGCAGGCCACCCACGCCGACGCCGCCCGCGGCCGCGACCGGTTCGCCCCGGACTGCCTGCTGGTCAACGGCTACGGCGCCACCGAGCTGACCTTCGCGGCCCGGTACGCGCTGCCGCTGGCCGAGGCGGACCCGGACGCCACCGGGCCGCTGCCGATCGGCGCCGCGCTGCCCGGCTACCAGCTGCGTCTCACCCCGGACGGCGAACTCGTGGTGGCAAGCCGGCACCTCGCCCCCGGCTACCTCGACCAGCACAGCGACCGGTTCGGCGTCGACCCCGACGGGGTGCCGACCTACCGCACCGGCGACCTGGCCGAGCGGCTGCCCGGTGGCGAACTGGTCTGCCTCGGCCGGCTCGACCGGCAGGTCAAGGTGCGCGGCTTCCGGGTCGAGCTGACCGAGGTCGAGGCGGTGCTCGCTGAGCAGCCCGGCGTCGCCGGGGTCCGCGCCATCGCCCGCGACGGCGAACTGCTCGCGTACGCCCGGCCCGCCGGCGGGCCGCTCGACCCGGCGGCCCTGCGCGCGGCGCTGGCCCGGCGGCTGCCGGACTACGCGCTGCCCCGCGCGGTGGTGGTGGTCGAGCAGTTCCCGCTCACCGTGACCGGCAAGGTCGACGAGCGGGCGTTGCCCGACCCGGCCCGGGAGGTGCCACCCGGCGAGGCCCCGACCACGCCGACCGAGCGGATCGTGCACGACATCTGGTGCGCGGTGCTCCGCCGCGACGCGGTCGGCCGCACCGCCAGCTTCTTCGACGTCGGCGGGCAGTCCCTGCTGCTCGGGCAGGTGCAGCAGCGGCTGGCGGAGCGGTTCGGAGTGCGTCTGCCGATGCTGCGCCTCTTCGACCACCCCACGGTGGCCGCCCAGGCCCGGTTGCTCGACGCGCCGCTGGAACCGGTGCGCGCGCCGGCGCTGCCGCCGGCCGCCCCGACGACCGCCGCCCGGGAGTACACCGGCGACGAGATCGCGGTGGTCGGCCTGGCCGGCCGCTTCCCGGGCGCGCCCGACGTGGCCACCTTCTGGTGGAACCTCTGCGCCGGCGTCGACGCCGTCCACGACCACAGCGACGAGGAACTGGCCGCCCTCGGCGTCGGGCCCCGGCTGCGCGCCGACCCCCGGCACGTCAAGGCCGCGGGCCGGCTGGACGGGGTGGCCGACTTCGACGCCGGGTTCTTCTCCTTCGGTGAGCAGGAGGCGGCGCGCACCGACCCGCAGCACCGGCTCTTCCTGGAGACCGCCTGGGAGGCGCTGGAGGACGCCGGCCACGACCCGGCCCGCTTCCCCGGGCTGGTCGGCGTCTACGTCGCCACCTCGGCCAACCGCTACTTCCTGTTCCACCTCATGGACAACCCGGCCGTGGTCGGCGACGTCGACCCGGACGACTGGGAGGCCCGGCTGGTCGGCCGGCAGTTCACCGACCACCTGCCCGGGCAGGTGGCGTACCGGCTGGGGCTGACCGGCCCGGCGGTCGCCGTGCAGAGCGCCTGCTCCAGCTCGCTGGTCGCGGTCTGCCTCGCCGCGCAGAGCCTGGCCGACTACCAGTGCGACATCGCGCTGGCCGGCGGGGTGAACGTGACCTGGCCCCGCTACCGGCACACCCCGGGTGGCCTGGCCTCGCCGGACGGCCGTTGCCGCGCGTTCGACGAGGCGGCCAACGGCGCCGGCTTCGGCTCCGGCGTCGGCGTGGTGGCGCTGCGCCGGCTCGCCGACGCGCAGGCCGACGGCGACCGGATCTACGCGGTGCTGCCCGGCTGGGGTGTCACCAACGACGGCGGCGACCGGGCCGGCTTCGCCGTGCCCGGGCCGGCCGGTCAGGCCGCCGCCGTGGCCAGCGCCCTCGCCGCCGCCGAGGTCGCGCCGGGCGAGGTCCGCTTCATCGAGGCGCACGGCAGCGGCACGCCGCTCGGCGACGCCATCGAGGTCGCCGCGCTGCACGAGGTCTACTCCGGTGCCGGGCCGGCGGAGAGCTGCGCGCTCGGCTCGGTGAAGACCAACATCGGCCACCTCGACGCCGCCGCCGGCATCGCCGGGCTGATCAAGGCGGTGCTCGCCGTGCAGCACGGGGTGATCCCGCCGAACCTGCACTTCACCCGCCCGCACCCCGAGGTCGACCTGGCCGCCGGCCCGTTCTACGTGCCGACGAAGGCGCGGGACTGGCCGGACGCGCCGCGGCGGGTCGCCGGGGTCAGCTCCTTCGGGGTCGGCGGCACCAACGCCCACGTGGTGGTGGAGCAGCCGCCCCCGGCCGAGCCCGTCGACGCCCCGGACGCCGCGGCGTACCTGCTGCCGGTGTCGGCGCGGGACCCGGTCGCGCTGCGCGCGGCGCTGACCCGGCTGCGCCAGCACCTCGCCGGCGCCAGCCCGGCGCTGGCCGGGGTGGCCGCCACCCTGGCGCTGGGCCGGCGGGCCTTCGGCTGCCGGGCGGCCGTGGTGGCGGCCGACCCGGCCGACGCGGTCACCGCGCTGGACGAACTGCTCGCCACGGACGCCCGGGTCGCCGGCCCGGCGGGGGAGCTGCGCGAGCTGGCCGCGGCCTGGGTCGCCGGCCGGGACGTGGACTGGACGGCGCTGCACCCCGAGGGCACGGTCCGGCGCACCGGGCTGCCCACCTACCCGTTCCAGCGCCAGCGGTACTGGATCGACCCCCCTCAGAAAGGCGCGCGGTGAACTGGTTCGTCTCCGCCGGCCGCCGTGAACCGGCACCGGTCCAGCTGTTCTGCCTGCCCTACGCCGGTGCCGGCGCCAGCGCCTTCCGGCGCTGGCAGGACGGCGTCGGCGCGGGCGTCGAGGTGCTGCCGGTGCAGCTGCCCGGCCGGGAGAACCGGATCAGCGAGGACCCCCGGTTCCGGGTGGCCGACGTCGCGCAGGCGATCGCCGACCGCGCCGAGGGCCGGTACGCCATCTACGGCCACTCGATGGGCGGCCGGGTCGGCTTCGAGGTGGTCCGCGAGCTGCGCCGGGCCGGGCGGCCGCTGCCGCTGCGGCTCTACGTCGGCGGCGCCCGCGCCCCGCACGTCACCGCGCCCAGCGTGTTCGACGGCCTGTCCCGGGTGGACGACGACGAGCTGCTGCGCCGCCTCGGCGAGGGCGGCGGGCTGCCGGCCGAGCTGCTCGACCATCCCGAGCTGGTCGAGCTGCTGCTGCCACTGCTGCGTGCCGACTTCGGCCGGGTGGACGGCTACCGCTACGTCCCGGAGGAACCGCTGCCGGTGCCGATCGTGGCGTTCAGCGGCCGGCACGACCGGGCGGTCAGCCGGGCGCAGAGCGAGGCGTGGCGCGAGCACACCGCCGCCGGCTTCACCCTGCACGACATCGACGGCGGGCACTTCTTCCTGCACGACCGGCTGGTCGAGCTGCTCGCGGTGATCCGCGCCGACCTCGACGCGGCACTCGCCGCCGGGGACGCCGTGCCCGCGACGGCGGACGCCGTACCCGCGGCGGGGCCGGTCGCGCTGACCGCGGCGGACGCCGTATCCGCGACGGCCGGCGCGGCGGCGGCGGCGCCGGTGCCCGGCGGGCACCGGGTGCCGCTCGGCGACACCGGCTGGTCGGTGTGGCGCGACGCCATCCTGCGGACCACCGGATTCCCCGCCGACGGGCTGGCCCAGCTCGCCGCCCCGCAGGCCGCCGCGGCCGCCGACGAGCTGCTGGCCACCGGCGCCGGCGCGGAGCAGTTCGACAAGGAGTTCGCCGAGGCGATGACGGCGACCGGTCGCCGGCTCACCGAGCTGGCCGGCGACCCGCTGCTGCGGGAGGCCGTCACCTGGCAGAACCGGGGCGCCCTGGTGGCGCTGGACGGGCTGGTGCGCGGCGGACCCGACCCGGCCCGCAACGTGCGGCGGCGGGACCGGGAACGCGCCCTGCTCAAGTACTGGCAGCGGTACTGCGGCAAGAACGAGACCGTCGGCTTCTTCGGCCCGAGCTGCTGGGTCACCCTCGACCCGGCCCGCCCGGAGACGGCCGACGTGCGCCCCGGCCCGGGCCTGACTCGCCGCCGCTGGGTGTGGTTCGAGTCCTGGGCGCTGAGCGCCTACGCCGACCGGATCGGCCAGGACCTGGCGGTGCGCAGCTGGTGGGCGCCGATGCTCTGCCCGCAGCTGAGCCTGACCGACCGCGCGGTCCGCCGGCCCGGCCGGCCGCCGGTGCCGCTCACCCCGGTGGAGGCGGCGCTGCTGGCCGCCGCCGACGGCCGGCGCCCGGCCCGGGAGCTGGTCACCGACCCGGCGATCGGGTTGCGTCGCCCCGAGGACGGCTACGCGCTGCTGGACCGGCTGGTCGACCGCGAGCTGATCACCTGGGACGCGGGCCTGCCGGTGAGCCCGGAAGCCGAGCACGTGCTGCGGCGGCGGATCGACGCGATCGGGGACGAGGCCGCCCGGCGGGAGGCCCGCGCCGGCTTCGACCGGCTCCGTGCCGCCCGGGACGCGGTGGCCGCCGCGGCCGGCGACCCGGACCGGCTGCGCGCCGCCCTGGACGCGCTCGACACCACCTTCACCGAGCTGACCGGGCAGCCGCCGCGCCGCCGCGCCGGCCAGATGTACGCCGGCCGTACCCTCTGCTACGAGGACACCAGCCGCGACCTCGACGTGGTCTTCGGCAGGCCGTTGCTGGACCGGATCGCCGCCCCGCTCGCGGTGCTGCTCCAGGCGGCCCGCTGGCTGGCCGACGCGCTGGAGCGGGCGTACGACGCGGCGTTCCGGGAGCTGCACGACGAGCTGCGCGCCGAGGCGGGCGGCGCCCCGGTGGCCCTGTCCGACCTGTGGTTCCTGGCCCAGGGCCTGTTCTGGGGCGACGGGACCCGGCCGGTCGACACGGTCGCCGCCGAGTTCGCCGCCCGCTGGGCCGGACTGTTCGGCCTGGACCGGCTGCCGCCCGGGGCGACCGAGGTCCGGCTGCCGGTGGCCGACCTCGCCGCCCGGGTCGCCGAGGTCTTCCCGGCCGACCGCCCGGCCTGGCCCAACGCCCGGCTGCACAGCCCCGACCTGCAGATCTGCGCCGCCGACGCGGACGCGCTGGCCCGCGGCGACTACACCGTCGTGCTCGGCGAGCTGCACGCCGCCTGGGCGTCCTTCGACTGCCAGGTCTTCACCCCGGCGCACCCGGACGTGGGCCGGCTGCGCGACGCGCTCACCGCCGACCTCGGCGAGCGGCGGATCCGGTTGCTCTTCCCGACCGACTGGCCCCGGCGCACCAGCCGGGTCGCCGAGGCGCTGGCCGGGCCGACCGACCGGCAGCTGGCCTTCGCGCCGGCGCCCGGCGCCGACCCGGAGCGGGTGCTGCCCACGGTGGAGCTGACCGTCACCGAGCAGGACGGCCGGCTGCACGCCACCGCCCCGGACGGGCAGCGCTGGACGCTGACCGAGGTCTTCTCCCCGCTGCTCAGCGCGCACGCCGTCGACGGGTTCAAGCTGGTCGCCGCCGCGCCGTACACCCCCCGGATCACCCTCGGCGACCTGGTGGTGGCGCGGCAGACCTGGCGCACCACGGTCGGCGCAAGCGGTCTCGCGACGGTGACCGGCGAGCGGGACCGGTTCCTCGCCGTCCGCGACTGGCGCCGCCGCCTCGGCCTGCCCGAGCAGGTCTACGTCAAGCTCGGCACCGAGACCAAGCCGTGCTTCGTGGACCTGGGCAGCCCGGCGTTCAGCAACATGTTCTGCGCCATGGTGCGGGCCGCCCGCACCGACGGCGGCGACGACACCTCGCTGGTGGTCAGCGAGATGCTGCCCACGGTCGCGGACGCCTGGGTGCCCGACGCGGCCGGCCGGCGCTACTTCAGCGAACTGCGGCTGCACATCGTGGACGCCGACGAGCGGGAGGGCGGCCGATGAGCGAGCGTCAGCGAGCGGGTCATCGGTGCAGCGCGTTGGTGCCTCATGGCGGCCCGGAGCGAAGTGGAGTGCCGTCATGAGCCACCGGATCCCGCTCGGCGACACCGGCTGGTGGGTGTGGCGCGACGTCGTGCTGCGGACCGCCGGCTTCCCGGCTGCCGGGCTGGACGCCTTCGCCGCGCCCGACGCCGCGGCCGCCGCCGACGCCCTGCTGGCCGGGGAGGGCGCCGCCGAGGTGTTCGACAAGGCGCTCGCGACCGCGCTCGCCGACAGTTCGGCGGTGTGTGGCGAGATCGCCGCCGACCCGCTGCTGCGCGAGGCGGTCACCTGGCAGAACCCGGAGATGCTGATCGCGCTGGACGGCCTGCTGCGCACCGACCCGGCGGTCCGCAACGTGCGGCGGCGCAAGCGCGAGCTGAGCCTGCTGCGCTACTGGCAGCGCTACTGCGGCAAGGCCGAGACGATCGGCTTCTTCGGCCCGGTCTGCTGGGGTCGGCTCGACCCCGACGAGCCGACCACCCGGCTGCGGCCCGGTCCGGCACTGGTGTCCCGGCGCGAGGTCCACTTCGAGGCGTGGGCGCTGATCGCGTACGCCGACCGGCTCGCCGACGACCTGGCGGTGCGGCGCTGGTGGGCCCCGGCGCTGCCGCCGCACCTGAGCCTGTCCGGCCGGCAGGTCACCCGGCCGCTGCTGCCGCCGACCGAGCTGACCGCCGTGGAGGCGCGGCTGCTGGCCGCCTGCGACGGGCGTACCCCGGCGGTCACCCTGGTGCGGGGGCTGTGCGCGGACGGGACGCTGCGCGGCGCCGACGACGGCTACCTGCTGCTCGACCGGCTGGTCGGGCGGGACCTGCTGACCTGGGACGCCGGCCTGCCGGTCAGCCCTGCGGCCGAACGTGTGCTGGCCGAACGCATCGCCGCGATCGGCGATCCGGCGGTGCGCGCCGAGGTGGCCGCCGCGTTCGACCGGCTCCGGGCCGCGCGCGACGCGGTGGCCGCGGCGGCCGGCGACCCGGATAGGCTCGGCGCCGCGCTCGCCGCGCTGAACGCCGAGTTCACCGCCGTCACCGGCCGGCCCGCCACCCGCCAGGCCGGCCAGATGTACGCCGGCCGCACGGTCAGCTACGAGGAGGCCGCCCGCGACCTGTCCGTCACGGTCGGCTCCCGGGTGCTGGACGCCCTGGCCGAGCCGCTGGCGATCGTGCTGGCCGCGGCCCGCTGGCTGACCGCCGAGGTCGGCGCCGCCGGCGAGCGGATCCTCGCCGAGCTGCACGCCGAGCTGCGCGGCGACGGGCCGGTGCGGCTGGCCGACGTCTGGGCCCTCGCGCAGGGGCTGCTGCTCGCCCCGGACGGCCCGATCGCCCGGGCCGGCGCCGAGCTGACCGCCCGCTGGGCGGAGCTGGTCGGTCTGGCCGCGGCGGCCCCGGGCCAGGCCGAGTTGCGGCTGCGCAGCGCCGACCTGGCCGAGCGGGCCCGCGCCCTGTTCGCCGCCGACCGCCCCGGCTGGCCGTCGGCCCGGATTCACAGCCCGGACGTGCAGCTCAGCGCCGCCGGCTTGGACGCGGTCAACCGGGGCGACTTCCTGCTCGTCCTCGGCGAGCTGCACCCGGCCTACGTCCCGTTCGACAGCGCGGTGCTGACCCCGTTCCACCCCGACCGGCCGGCGCTGCGGGCCGCGCTCGACGCCGACCTCGGCCCGGCCCGGGCCCGGGTGCTCTATCCCGAGAGCTACCCGCGGCACAGCACCCGGATGACGTACGCGCTGGACGGCCCCGCCGACCGGCAGTTCGGCATCGACACGGCGCGCGGGGCCGACGTCGACCGGCTGGTCCGCGGCACCGAGGCGCTGGTCGAGGCGGAGGGTGACGGGTGGGTCGCGGTGCTGCCCGACGGGAGCCGCTGGCCACTGATGGAGATCTTCGCCAACCTGCTCGGCGCGCTGCTGCTGGACTCGTTCAAGCTGCTCGCTCCCGCCCCGCACACGCCCCGGATCACCATCGACCGGCTGGTCGTCGCCCGGCGGACCTGGCGGACCACGGTGGCGGAGACCGGCCTGGCCGGCGTCACCGGCGAGGCCGAGCGCTTCCTCGCGGTCCGCCGGTGGCGGGCGCGGCTCGGGCTGCCCGAGCGGGTCTTCGTCAAGGTCGGCACCGAGGTCAAGCCCTGCTACGCCGACCTCACCGGCCCGCTGCACGCCCAGTCGCTCTGCGCCATGGTCGACGCCGCCGCGAGGACCGGCCCGGACGTCACGGTCACCGTCAGCGAGCTGCTGCCGGACCCGGCCGACGCCTGGGTGACCGACGCGCAGGGGCGCGGCTACGTCAGCGAGCTGCGCCTGCAGATCACCGATCCAGCGAGCCACCGGGGAGTGAACGGGTGACCGACATCCTGTCCATCAGCGCCGTCCACGCCGACAGCCTGCCCTGGCCGGACGCGACGCTGGCCGAGCTGATCGTCGCGCAGGCCGCCCGGACCCCGGACGCGGTGGCGGTGCGCCAGTGGGACACCCGGCTCAGCTACGCCGAGCTGCTGTCCCGGGCCGCCGGGGTGGCCGCCGCGCTGCGCGAGCGCGGCGTCGGCCGGCAGACCCGGGTCGGCGTCTGCGGCACCCGCACCCCCGACCTGGTGGTCACCGTGGTCGGGGTGCTGCTCGCCGGCGGCTGCTACGTGCCGCTGGAGCCGGGCGGGCCGCGGCGGCGGCTGCGCGAGATCGCCGCCGACGCCGGGGTGACCGTGGTGGTCGGCGACGCGGCCGGGGCGGAGTTCGGCGACGTGGCCGGCGTGGCGGCGGTCGGGCTGCCCGGCCCGGCCCCCCTCGCGCCCTGCCCGGCGCGCCCCGGCGACCCGGCGTACGTGCTGTTCACCTCCGGCTCCACCGGCCGGCCCAAGGGGGTGCTCACCACCCACCGCAACGTGGTCGAGTTCGTCACCGGATGCGCCGCGCTGACCGGCGCCGACGCCGGGGTGCGCAGCCTCGGCATCGCCTCGCTGGGCTTCGACGCCGCCACCATGGACCTCTTCCTCCCGCTGCTGCTCGGCGGGGCGGTGCAACTGCTCGGCAGCGAGGACCGGGCCGACCCGGTGCGGCTCGCCCGGTTCATCGCCGCGCACGAGGTGAACTGGGGGTTCATCACCCCGACCGTGCTGTCCATGCTGGACCCGGCGCAGCTGCCGGCCTGGCGGGTGGTGCTCTGCGGCGGCGAGGCGGTGCCGGCCGAGCTGGCCGCCCGCTGGGCGCCCGGGCGGCTCTTCCTCAACGGCTACGGACCGACCGAGACCACGGTGCTCGCCGTCAGCGGCGAGCTGACCGCCGCCGAGACCGACCCGGTGCCGATCGGCCGGCCGCTGCCCAACCACCGGGCGTACGTGGTGGACGGGCAGCTGCGCCCGGTGCCGCCGGGGGAGACCGGCGAGCTGCTGATCGGCGGCCCCGGCCTGGCCGACGGCTACCTCAACCGGCCGGCGCTGACCGCCGAGCGGTTCGTGCCCGACCCGTTCTCCGGCCTGCCCGGCGAGCGGCTCTACCGCACCGGCGACCTGGTCCGGCTGGAGCCGGACGGGCGGATCGTCTACCTCGGCCGGGCCGACCGGCAGGTGAAGATCCGCGGCCAGCGGATCGAGCTGGGCGAGGTGGAGGCCGTGCTGGCCGACCTGCCCGGGGTGGACCGGGTCGCGGTGGAGGCGGTGCCCGGGCCGGCCGGCGCCGAGCTGGTCGCCTTCCTCACCCCCGCCGACGCGCCGGACGACGACCGGCTGCGGGCGTACGCCGGGCCCCGGTTGACCGCCGCGATGCTGCCGGCCCGGGTGCTCCGCCTGGCCGAGCTGCCGGTCAGCCCGACCAGCGGCAAGCTGGACCGGGCGGCGCTGCGCGCGCTGGCCGCCACCGCCCGCCCGGCCGCCGAGCCCGCCGTGCCGGCCGGAGCCGACGAACCGTTGGCCGCGGCGGTGGCCCGGATCTGGGGGCGGCTGCTCGGCGTCGCCCCCGACCCGGCGACCGACTTCCTCGCCGCCGGCGGCAACTCGATCGCGGCGATGCGGCTGGTCGCCGCCCTCCGCGCCGAACTGGGCCGGCAGGTCGACACCCGGGACGTCTTCACCGGCCGCACCCTGGCCGGCCTGGTCGACCGGGTGCACGCCGCGGCCCCCGCCGACGGCGACGGGCTGACCACCGGCAACCCGCCCACCCTCTCCCCGCCGCAGCGGCGGCTCTGGTTCGTCGACCAGCTCGCCCCGTCCAGCGCGCCGTACAACATCGCGGTGGCGCACCGGCTGCGCGGCCCGCTGGACAGCGCCGCCCTGGGCGCGGCGCTGCGCGCGGTCGCCGAGCGGCACGACGTGCTGCGCTGGCGGATCCCGCAGACCGCCGGCGTGCCGTACGCGGTCTGCGAGGAGCCGACCGACGTGGCCGTCCCGGTGGTCGACCTGACCGGCAGCGCCGACGCCGGGGCGGAGCTGGCCGGGATGCTGGCGGCCGGCGCGGCGCACGCCTTCGACCTGGCCACCGGGCCACCGTGGCAGGTGACCGTCTACCGGCTCGGGCCGGACGAGCACGTGCTGGCGATCACCCTGCACCACGCGGTCTTCGACGGCTGGTCGGAGAAGCTGCTCTACGACGACCTCGCGGCGGCGTACGCCCAGGCGGTCAGCGGGGACACCCCGCGGCTGCCGGCGCTGGCCGCCACGTACGCCGACTACGCGGTGTGGCGCGCCGAGCGGGACCGCCGCCGCGGCGCGGCGGACCTCGCCTGGTGGCGGGAGCACCTGCGGGACGCGCCGACCGTGCTGGAGCTGCCCCGCGACCGGCCCCGGCCGGCGGTGGCCACCTACACCGGCGCCGAGGCGGCCGTGCGGTTGCCCGAGGCCACCGACCGGGCGGTGCGCGAGCTGGCGGAGCGGCGCGGCACCACGGTCGCCGCGGTGCTGCTGGCCGGCTTCGGCGAGCTGCTGCGCCGGCTCACCGGCGGCGACGACCACGTGCTCGGCGCGATCGTCGCCGACCGGCGGCTGGCCGCCTTCGACGATGTGGTCGGCTTCTTCATCGACACCGTGCCGGTGCGGGTACGCGGCGGCGCGGCGAGCTTCGCCGAGCTGGTCGACCGGTGCGCGGCCGAGCTGCACGAGGTGACCGCCCACCCGGGAGCGCCGCTGGAGAAGGTCGTCGAGGCCCTCGGGGTGGGCCGGGACACCTCCCGGGCCCCGCTGGTGCAGGTGCTGTTCAACGTGCTCAACTTCGCCCCGCCCCGGCTGGCGCTGACCGGCCTGGCCGCCGAGCCGGTCGCCGTGCCCAAGCCCGGGTCGCCGTTCGACATCACCGTCTACGTGGTCGAGCGGGACGGCCGCTGCGGCGTCGAGGTGGTCTACAACCCCGACCTGTTCGACGCCGAGCGCGTCGACGGCCTGCTGGCCGACCTGGCGACGCTGGTCGGCGCGCTGGCCGCCGCCCCGGACGCCCCCGCCGACCGGGCGGCCGCCGAGCTGCCCCGGCCGACCGTGGCCACCCCGCAGCTCGGCGCGATGACCGTGGCGGCCGCCGAGGCGCCGCGCGGCGTGCTGCCGGCCGGCCCGGACGGCCTCACCGACACCGAGGAGCTGATCGCCGAGATCTGGCGGGAGGTGCTGGAACGCGACCGGGTCGGGGTCACCGACAACTTCTTCGACATCGGCGGCCACTCGCTCGCCCTGGCCGCGGTGCACGCCCGGCTGACCGCCGCGACCGGCCGCTCCATCCGGATGCTCGACCTGTTCCGCCACCCCACCATCCGGGCGCTCGCCGCCAGCCTGGACGGCGCCGCCGACCGGCCGGAGCTGGCCCGCGCCGCACTGCGCGCCGCCGCCCGACGCAGCCGTACCCGCCGTAACCCACCCCGCCGCCCCGGCGGCACCGCGTGACGAAGGACAGCCTGATGAGCAACCCGACCGCAACCGACCTGCCCGGCGACGGCATCGAGCCGATCGCGATCGTCGGGCTGGCCGCCCGCCTGCCCGGCGCGGCCGACGTGAACGAGTTCTGGCGCAACCTGGTCGACGGGGTCGAGTCGGTCACCGAGCTGACCCGGGAGGAGCAGCTGGCCCGGGGCGCCACCGTGGAGGAGGTGGACGACCCCGGCTGGGTCAACCGCGCGCCGCTGGTCGACGGGTACGACGAGTTCGACGCCGGGCTGTTCGGCATGACCGCCCGCGAGGCGGAGGTCACCGACCCGCAGCACCGGCTGTTCCTGGAGTCCTGCTACACGGCGTTGCAGGACGCCGGCTACGACCCCGGCCGCTACGACGGGTCGATCGGCGTGTACGCCGGCACCGGCGGCAACCTGTACCTGCACCGCAACGTGTACCGCAACAAGCGGGTCGGCGGCGGCCCGCACGGCGCCGTCTCCATCGCCACCAGCAACTCGCCCAACTACGTCGCCACCAACGTGTCGTACCGGCTGGACCTGCGCGGGCCGAGCCTGACCGTGCACACCGCCTGCTCCACCTCGCTGGTCGCGTTCCACCTGGCCTGCGAGGCGCTGCGCAACGGCGAGTGCGACATGGCGCTCGCGGGCGGGGTGAACATCGAACTGCCGCACGTCGGCTACCTCGGCATGGACGGCTTCACCTCGCCCGACGGCCGGTGCCGCCCGTTCGACGCCGGCGCCAACGGCACCGTCTGGGGCAGCGGCGTCGGGGTGACACTGCTCAAGCGCCTCTCCGACGCGATCGCCGACGGCGACGCGATCCGCGCGGTGGTGCTCGGCAACGCGATCAACAACGACGGCGCCGGCAAGGTCGGCTTCACCGCCCCGAGCGTCGACGGGCAGACGGAGGCGGTCGCCCAGGCTGTCGCGATGGCCGACGTCGACCCGCGCACCATCAGCTACGTCGAGGCGCACGGCACCGGCACCGCGATGGGCGACCCGATCGAGGTGGCCGCGCTCTCCGCCGTCTACACCAAGGACACCGACGACCGGGGCTGGTGCGGCATCGGCTCGGTGAAGTCCAACATCGGCCACCTGAGCCAGCCCTCCGGCATCGTCAGCGTGATCAAGACCGTGCTGGCGATGGAGCACGGGCTGATCCCGCCGACCATCAACTACGAGACGCCGAACCCGGCCATCGAGTTCGCCGACACCCCGTTCTACGTGGCGAACACGCTGACCAAGTGGGACACCGACGGGGCGCCCCGGCGGGCCGGGGTCAGCTCGTTCGGCATCGGCGGCACCAATGCCCACGTGGTGCTGGAGGAGGCCCCGGCGGCGCACCGCGCCACCCGCCGGGTACGCCCGGCGCAGCTGCTGCACGTCTCGGCGAAGACCGCCACCGCGCTGGACGCCGCCGTGCGGCGGCTGGTCGGGCACCTGGAGTCCGCCGCCGACCGGGGGCCGGAACACCTCGCCGACGTGGCGCACACGCTGCGGGTCGGCCGCCAGGAGTACCCGCACCGGGTCGCCGTGGTCGCCACCGACCTGGAGACGGCGGCCGCGGCTCTCCTTGATCCGCGGCGCGGACACCGCGGTCTGACCGACGGTCCAGCACCGAGAGTCGGTTTCCTCTTCTCCGGCCAGGGCGCCCAGTACGCCGGCATGGGCGCGCAGCTCTACGCCGAGGAGCCGGCCTTCGCGGCCACCGTGGACTCCTGCGCCGAGCTGCTCCGCGCGGAGCTGGGACTGGACATCCGCGACCTGATCCTCGGCCGCGACCCGCAGGCGCCGGAGAAGCTCACCGAGACCCGCTACACCCAGCCCGCCCTGTTCGTGGTCGAGTACGCCCTGGCGATGCTCTGGCAGTCCGCCGGGGTGCGGCCGGCGGCGATGATCGGCCACTCGATCGGCGAGTACGTCGCCGCCACCGTGGCCGGCGTGCTGAGCCTGGAGGACGCGCTGCGGGTGGTCGCCGCCCGGGGCCGGCTGATGCAGTCCATGCCGCCGGGCGCGATGCTGGCCGTCGCGCTGGACGAGTCGGTGGTCGCCGAGCGGCTGCCGGAGGGGCTGGCCGTGGCCACCGTCAACGGCCCCGGCACCTGCGTGGTGGCCGGCCCGAGCGAGGCGGTCGCCGCGTTCGCCGAGACGCTCAAGGGCAAGAGCAAGGCGCTGCGCACCTCGCACGCCTTCCACTCGCCGATGATGGAGCCGATCCTCGCCGAGTTCACCGCGCTGATGGCCGGGGTGCCGCTGCGGGCGCCGGCGATCCCGTTCCTGTCCAACGTCACCGGCACCTGGATCACCGAGCAGCAGGCCACCGACCCGGCGTACTGGGCGGCGCACCTGCGCCAGCCGGTGCGCTTCGGCGCCTGCGTGGCCACCCTGCTCGCCGAGGGCACCTGGCAGCTGGTCGAGTGCGGCCCCGGCAGGCAGCTGGCCAACCTGGCCCGGATGCAGGTGGCCAAGGCGTCCGAGGCGCAGCGCAAGCTCACCCCGCTGGGCAGCCTGCCGGGCCCGGGCGAGGCCACCGGCGACCTGGCCACCCTGCTCGGCGCCGCCGCCGCCCTCTGGTGCCAGGGCACCCCGGTGCGGCTGGGCTCCGACCCGGACGCCCGGCGGGTGCCGCTGCCGACGTACCCCTTCGAGCGGCGCCGCTACTGGGTCGACCCGGACCCGGTGGAGCAGGGCGTCGCCGGGCCGGTGGAGACCGGTCCCCGGCCGCTGCCGGAGTGGTTCGCGGTGCCGGTCTGGCGGCAGGCCGCGCCCGAGCCGCGGACCGTGCCGCCGGGCCGCTGCCTGGTCCTGGTCGACGGCCCGCGCGGCGACGCGCTGGTCGCCGGCCTGCGCGCCGCCGGCGCCGACCCGGTGGAGGTACGCCCCGGGGACGCCTTCGCGGCCACCGGCACCGGCTACCGGCTGCGCCCCGGCGTCCGGGACGACTACGACGCGCTGGTCGCCGCGCTGGCGGCCGACGGCGTGCCGGCCCGGCTGGTGCACGCGTTCACCCTCGACGGCGAGCCGGCCGGCACCGACATCGCGGCCACCTGGGCGGCCCAGGACCGGGGCTTCTTCAGCGCCCTGCACCTGGTGCAGGCGCTGGCCGGCGCCGGCCTGACCGGCGACGAGGGGGCACTCACGCTGGACCTGGTGACCAGCGGCATCGGCGACGTCAGCGGCGCCGACCTGCGCCGGCCGGAGCACGCCACGCTGGCCGGGCTGGCCCGGGTGCTGCCGGTCGAGCTGCCCGGGCTGACCGTCCGGCTGGTCGACGCCGACCCGGCCGACGACGGCGGGCGGGCGCTCCTCGCCGAGCTGCACCGCCCGGTCGATGGCGAGCGCCCCGAGGTGGCGCTGCGCGGCAGCCGCCGCTGGGTGACCGGCTACGAGCAGGTCACCGTGGACGCCGAGAGCGAGCCGGGAGCGCTGCGCGAGGGCGGCCGGTACGTCATCACCGGCGGCCTCGGCGGCATCGGCATCACCCTGGCCGAGGACTTCGCCCAGCGGGCCCGGGCGAAGCTGGTGCTGCTCGCCCGCTCCGGGCTGCCCGCCCGCGAGGAGTGGGACGCGCACCTGAGCGTGCACGGCGGCGCGGACCGCACCGGCCGGGCGATCGCGGCGATCCGCCGGATGGAGGCGGCCGGCGCCGAGGTGCTGGTGCTCGCCGCCGACGTCACCGACCCGGCCGACCTGCGCCGGGTACGCGCGGCGGCCGAGGCCGCGTACGGCGGGATCGACGGCATCGTGCACGCGGCCGGCCTGCCCGGCGGCGGCATGGCCGAGGTGAAGGAGCGGGCCGAGGCGGAGCGGGTGCTGGCCCCCAAGCTCGCCGGCACCCTCGCGCTGGCCCAGGTCTTCGGCGACCTACCGCTGGACTTCGTGGTGCTCTGCTCGTCGATCACCGCGGTGATCGGCGGGTTCGGCCAGGTGGACTACTGCGCGGCCAACAACGCGCTGGACGCCTACGCCCGCTCCGGGCTCGGCTGGCGGGCGCCGGTGGTGTCGCAGAACTGGGGCGGCTGGGCCGAGGTGGGCATGGCGGTGGAGACCGACGCCCCGGCCGGTTTCCGGGCCGCCGGCCGGGACACCGTCACCACCCCGGTCGACCACCCGGTGCTCACCACCAGGGTCACCGGCCCGGAGCGCACCGTGCTGCACGGCCTGGTCTCCGCGGCCACCCACTGGGTGCTCGACGAGCACCGCATCGGCGGGGTGCCGGTGGTGCCGGGCACCGCCCACCTGGAGTCGGTCCGTGCGGCGGTGGCCGCCGCGCTGCCCGCCCCGGCCGAGGACGCCTGCGTGGAACTGCGCGACGTGGTCTTCCTGGAGCCGTTCTCGGTGCCGGACGGCAGCGTCGCCCAGTACCGGGTGGAGCTGACCCCGGGTGAGGACGGCGCCGACTTCGCGGTGCGCAGCCTCGCCGCCGGTCAGGCGCGTACCCACGTGCGCGGTGCCGCGGGCTGGACGGTGGAGCCGGCGCCACCGGCCCGGGAGCCGGCCATCGCCGGCCGGCGGGTGGACGACGACTCGTCGTTCGGCCGGGGTCGCACCAGCATGCTGACCTTCGGGGCGCGCTGGGCCGCGCTGCGCGAGCACCACCTCGGCGACGGCGAGGAACTGGCCCGGATCGCGGCCCCCGCGGAGGCGGTCGGCGACCTGCCGGCCTGGGGGCTGCACCCGGCGCTGCTCGACGTGGCGACCGCGTTCGGCCGGGGTCAGGGCTCGGGCACCTACCTGCCGCTGTCCTACGGACGGATCGTGGTGCGCGGGCCGCTGCCGGCGGAGTTCCACAGCCACCTGCGGCATCGGGCCAGCGCCACCGACGAGGTGGTCGCCGCCGACCTGTCGCTGCGCGACCCGGCCGGCCGGGAACTCGTCGCGATCAGCGACTTCGTGCTGCGCCGGGTCGACCAGGGCGCGGTGACCGGCGGGCTGGCCGCCGCGCCGGCCGACACCGCCGCTGCGGCCCCGGCCGGGCCGACCGAGGACATCCGGCCGGTGGACGGCGCGGAGGCGTTCCGGCGCAGCCTCACCGCCGGGCTGGGCGCCCAGGTGGTCATCGCCACCCGGACGGTGGCGGACATCCGCCACCGGGCCGGCCGGGTGACCACCGAGAGCCTGGAGAGCGAGCCGGAGGCGACCGTCGCCACGCCGGCGGCGTCCGGGGGCGGCTCGGCCGCACCGCGCACCGAACTGGAGATCACCATCGCCGGGGTGTGGCGGGACGCGCTGGGGGTGCCGGAGATCGGCGTCGACGACGACTTCTTCTCCCTCGGCGGCAACTCGCTGGTCGCGGTGCAGCTGATCGCGGCGATGCGCAAGGCGACCGGGGTGCGGCTGCCGATGCGCAGCCTCTTCGAGACGCCCACCGTCGCCGGCCTCGCCGCCCGGATCGAGGAGCTGCGGGCCACCGCCGCGCCCACCGACGAGCCGGACACCCCGGCCACCATCCCCGCCATCCCGCGGCTGCCCCGCGCGTGAGCACGAGAAACCAGGAGTGACAGAGCAATGAGCGACACGATCGCCACCCTGCCGGTGGTCGTCGAGAACGACGGCCGGGAGCTGACCGAACTGATCGACGCCCGCCGCGCGGAACTGCGCGCGGCGCTGGCCGAGCACGGCGGGCTGCTGTTCCGCGGCTTCGACGTGGGCGGGGTGGACGGCTTCGACCGGGTGGTGCGGGCGCTGTCCGGCGAACCGCTGGTCTACACCGAACGGTCCTCGCCCCGGCACGCCATCAAGGGGCGGGTCTACACCTCGACCGACTACCCGCCGGACGAGGAGATCTTCCTGCACAACGAGAACTCGTACCAGGCGCGCTGGCCGCTGACCCTGTTCTTCTACTGCATCACCCCGCCGCAGACGCAGGGCGCGACCCCGCTTGCCGACGTGCGCCGGGTGTACGCCGAGATCGACCCGGCGGTGCGGAAGGAGTTCGAGCGCCGGCGCTGGATGCTGGTCCGCAACTTCCATGCCGACTTCGGCACCCGCTGGCAGGACGTGTTCAACACCGACGACCGGGCCGAGGTCGAGGCGTACGCGGCGGCGAACCGGATCGAGCTGGAGTGGCGCGGCAAGGACGGGCTGCGGACCCGGGCGGTGCGGGACGTGGTGCACCACCGGCCCGGCTCGGACACGCCGCGCTGGTTCAACCACGCCACCTTCTTCCACCTCAGCACCCTGCCCAAGGACTACCAGGAGGGGCTGCTGGCCATGTTCGGCGCCGACGAGCTGCCGTCGAACACCTACTACGGCGACGGCGGGGAGATCCCCGCCGACGTGATGGACCACCTGCGGGCCGCGTACCGGGCGGCCAGCGTCCGCTTCGACTACCAGCGCGACGACGTGCTGGTGGTGGACAACATGACCGCCGCGCACGGGCGGGAGCCGTTCACCGGCCCCCGCAAGATCGCCGTCGCGATGGCCGAACCGCACACCCCCGAGAGCGCTGGAGACAACTGATGGCCGAATCCCGTTTCCTGGTCGTGCGCAACGACGAGGAGCAGTACTCGATCTGGTCGGCCGAGCGCGACCTCCCCGCGGGGTGGCACGAGGCCGGTTTCGCCGGCACCCGCGAGGAGTGCCTGGCGCACATCGACACGGTCTGGACGGACATGCGTCCGCGGTCGGTCCGCGAGGCCGCGTCATGACCCAGCCGTCCGAGTGGACCTTCCCGGCCTCCTTCGCCCAGGAACGGGTGTGGATGGCCAACCAGCTCGACGCCGGCTCGCCGGTCTACAACGTCTCCAGCCCGTGGCGGTTCCCGGTCGGCGTCACCCGCGAGCAGGCCGACGCGGTGCTCGGGCAGATCGTCGCCCGGCACGAGTCGCTCCGCACCCACCTGCGGATGACCGACGGCGAACTGCTCCAGGTGGTGCGCGCCGCCGCGCCGGTCGAGCTGCCCGAGACCGACCTGCGGCACCTGCCGGCGGGGCAGCGGGAGCAGCACGCCCACGAGCTGCTGACCGAGCTGGCCCGCACGCCGATCCCGCTGGACGCCCCGCCGTTGTGGCGGGGGCGGCTGGTCCGGCTCACCGACGACCAGTTCGGCCTGTTGTTCGTGGTGCACCACGCGGTGTTCGACAGCCACTCGGCGGTGCTGTTCACCGAGGAACTGGCCGCGTTCAGCCGGGCCGCGCTGGCCGGCGCGCCCGCCGACGTGCCCGAGCTGCCCATCCAGTACGCCGACTTCGCGGTCTGGCAGCGCGACCAGCTCGCCGGCCCGGAGCTGGACCGGCAGCTGGGGTTCTGGCGGGAGCAGCTGGCCGGCGCGCCGGCGGTGACCGGTCTGCCGCTGGACCGGCCCCGGCCGGCGCAGCTCGGCTTCGCCGGCGACGAGGTGCGCTTCGACCTGCCCGCCGGGCTGCTCGACCGGGTCGGCCAGCTCGCCGCCGGCTCGGCGGCCACCCCGTACATGGTGCTGCTGGCCGCGTTCACCGCGCTGCTGCACCGGATCTCCGGCGACGAGGACGTGGTGGTGGGCGTCTCCACCGCCGGCCGGGACACCCCGGAGCTGACCCGGCTGATCGGCATGTTCGTCAACCCGGTGGCGCTGCGCTGCGACCTCGCCGGTGACCCGACCTTCACCGAGCTGCTGGTCCGGGTCCGCGGCCGGCTGGTCGACGCGATCGAGCACGGCGCCACGCCGTTCCAGCGGATCGTCGAGGCGATCGCCCCGCAGCGGGACCCGTCGGTGCAGCCGGTCTTCCAGACCGCGCTGAACTTCATCCCGGACTCCGGCCTCGACCCGGCCCCGCTCGGCACCACCAAGGACGACCTGGCCTTCGACATCACCACCGGCACCAGCCGGCTGCTGTACCGGACCGCGCTGTTCGACCGGGCCACCGCCGAGACGGTCGTCGCCCGGTACGTCCGGCTGCTCACCGCCGCCGTCGCCGACCCGGCGCAGCGGCTGTCGGCGCTGCCCCTGCTCGCCGACGCCGAGCGCGAACTGGTGCTGTCCACCTGGAACGACACCGGCCGCGACGTGCCGCCGAGCACCCTGGTGGCGGAGTTCGAGCGGCAGGCGGCGGCCACTCCGGACGCGCCCGCGCTGGTCCACGGCGGCGTCGAGCTGACGTACGCGCGGTTGAACGCCGCCGCCAACCGGCTGGCCCGGGTGCTGGTGGCCGGGGGCGCCGGCCCGGAGTCCCGGGTCGCGCTGGCGCTGCCCCGCTCGGTGGAGCTGGTGGTCGCCATCCTCGCGGTGCTGAAGTCCGGCGCGGCGTACGTGCCGGTGGACACCGGCTACCCGGCCGGCCGGATCGCCTTCCTGCTGTCCGACGCCGAGCCGGCGCTGGTGCTGGCCACCCCGGACACCGCGGCCCTGGTGCCGGCCGGCGCGCTGGTGCTCGACGGCCCGGTCGAGGGCGACGGCGGCGACCTGACCGACGCCGACCGGGCCGCCCCGCTGCGCCCGGAGCACCCGGCGTACGTGCTCTACACCTCCGGGTCCACCGGCCGGCCGAAGGGCGTGGTGGTGGCGCACCGGGCGGTGACCGGGTATCTGGCCTGGGCCCGGCACACCTACCCGGGGCTGGCCGGGACGGCGCTGCTGCACTCGCCGGTGTCGTTCGACCTGACCGTCACCGGGCTGCTCGGCCCGCTCACCGCCGGCGGCACGGTCCGGCTCGCCGCCGTCGACGAGCCGGCCGCGCGGGCCGGTGGCCGGCCGACCTTCCTCAAGGTCACCCCCAGCCACCTGGCGCTGCTCGACGCCGAGCTGTCGCCCAGCACCGACCTGGTGATCGGCGGCGAGGCGCTCACCGGCGAGCAGCTCGCCGGCTGGCGGGCCGCCCACGGCGACGTCGCGGTGATCAACGAGTACGGCCCGACCGAGGCGACCGTCGGCTGCGTGGCCGCCCGGATCGCGCCGGGGGAGGAGCTGCCGGCCGGGCCGGTGCCGATCGGCCGGCCCACCTGGAACACGCGCGCGTACCTGCTCGACGGGGCGCTGAACCCGGTGCCCCCGGGCGTGGTCGGCGAGCTGTACGTCGCCGGCGAGCAACTGGCCCGGGGCTACCTGCGCCGGCCCGCCCTCACCGCCGAGCGCTTCCTGCCCTGCCCGTACGGGCCGGCCGGGCAGCGGATGTACCGCACCGGCGACCTGGCCCGCTGGCGGCCCGACGGCACGCTGGAATACCTCGGACGCCGCGACAGCCAGGTCAAGGTCCGCGGCATGCGGATCGAGCTGGGCGAGATCGAGTCGGCGCTGCTGGCCCGGCCGGACGTGACCGCGGCGGCGGTCGTGGTCCGCACCGACTCCGGGGAGCCGACCCTGGTCGGCTACCTGGTCGGCCCGGCCGACGAGGCGGCGCTCGCCGCCGACCTGGCCCGGGAGCTGCCGGCGCACCTGGTGCCGTCGGCGTTCGTCCGGCTCGACGCGCTGCCGCTGACCCCGAACGGCAAGCTGGACACGGCGGCGCTACCCGCCCCGGCCGCCGTCCCGGCCGCCGACGGGTTCCTCGCCCCGCGCACCGACGCCGAGGTGCTGGTCGCCGAGGTGTACGCCGAGATCCTCCAGGTGGACAAGGTCGGCGCGCTGGACGACTTCTTCGCCCTCGGCGGCAACTCGCTGCGCGGCATGCGGGCGATGGCCCGGATCCGGGCCGAGGTGGACGTGGACCTGCCGATGCGGGCGCTGTTCAGCAGCCCGGTCGTGGCCGACCTGGCCGGCCAGATCGAGCAGCGGATCGCCGCCGAACTCGACGAGCTCTCCGAAACCGAGGTCGCGGCGCTGCTCGCGGCGGAGAAGGACAAGCCCTCATGACCGACCTGAAGGATCCGGCCCGGGACGCGGCCCGCCAGGCGTTGATCGCCCAGCGGCTGCGCAAGCGGCAGAGCGCCGCGCCCGCGGCCCGGATCGGCCCGCGCCCGGCGGACGCCGAGGTGCCGCTGTCGTACGCCCAGGAGCGGGTCTGGTTCATGGACCAGATCGCTCCCGGCGAGGCGGCGTACCACATCGCGGTGCCGTTGCGGGTGCGCGGGCCGCTCGACGTCGCGGCGCTGCGCGCCGCGCTGGCCGGGCTGACCGAGCGGCACGAGTCGCTGCGCACCCGGTTCCCGGCCGACGCCGACGGCCGGCCGACCGTCGTGGTCGAGGAGGCCGTCACCGTTCCGCTGACCATCGTGGACGCCCCGGACGAGGCCGCCGCGCAGGCGCTGGTGGAGGCGGCCGCGGCCGAGCCGTTCGACCTGGCCCGGGGGCCGCTGCTGCGGGCGCTGCTGATCCGGCTCGCCGCCGACGACGACAGTCCGGCCTCCGCGCCGCAGGACGGCACTCCGGGCCGGATGAACGTCGACGACCACGTGCTGTTCCTCGGCAAGCACCACATCGTGGGCGACGGCTGGTCGGTGGACGTGCTGCTGCGCGACCTGATCACCCTCTACCGGGGCGGGGAGCCGCCCGCCCTGCCGGTCCAGTACGGCGACTTCGCCCATTGGGAGGCCCGGGAGCTGGAAGGGCCGGCGGCCCGCCGGCACCTCGACTGGTGGAAGCAGCGGCTGGCCGGCATCACCCCGCTGGAGCTGCCGCTGGACCTGCCCCGCCCGGCCACCCAGACCTACACCGGCGACTTCGTGGAGCTGCGGCTGGACCGGGCCGCCACCGACGGGCTGCTCGCGCTCACCCGCTCCTACGGCGGCACCCTGTTCATGACGCTGCTCGCGGCGTACCAGGTGTTTCTGTCCCGGCACGCCGGCCAGGACGACTTCGCCGTCGGGGCGTCGGTGGCCGGCCGCTCCGCGCCGGAGCTGGAAGACGTCGTCGGCATGTTCATCAACATGGTGCCGCTGCGGGCCGAACTGGCCGGCGACCCGACCTTCGCCGAGCTGCTGGAGCGCACCCGGCGCAGCGTGCTGGACGGGCTGGAGCACGCCGAGGTGCCGTTCGCCAAGGTGGTGCACGAGCTGGGGCTGCCCCGGGACGTCAGCCGCTCACCGGTGTTCCAGGCGATGTTCGTGCTGCAGAACTACGAGATCGGCCGGTTCAACGCGGTTTCCGACGCCAGCGACGTCACGTTCGACTGGAAGCCGATGGAGCTGCGGGCCACCCGGTTCGACTTCGAACTGCACGCCGTGGAGACCGTCGACGGACTCTACGCCAAGCTGGTCTTCAACACCGACCTGTTCACCCGGGACACGGTCGAGCGGATGGCCGATCGGCTCGGCGCGCTGCTGCGCGCCGTGGTCGCCGCCCCGGAGACCCCGATCTCCGCGCTCGACCTGCTCGCGCCGGCCGAGCGGGAACTGCTGGCCCGCTGGAACGACACCGCCGCCGACTTCCCCCGCGAGCAGACCCTGCACGGGCCGATCGAGGAGCGGGCCGCCGCCACCCCGGACGCGGTGGCGGTCACCTTCGACGGCCGCCCGGTGACGTACGCCGAGCTGAACGCCGCCGCGAACCGGATCGCGCACCGGCTGCGCGCCGCCGGGGTGGGCCCGGAGACCCTGGTCGGGGTCTGCGCCGAGCGCTCGGTGGAACTGGTCGCCGGGCTGCTCGGCGTGCTCAAGGCCGGCGGCGCCTACCTGCCGCTGGACCCGGAGTACCCGGCCGACCGGCTAGCGTTCATGGTCACCGACGCGGACGCGCCGGTGGTGCTGGTGCAGCGGCACCTGCGCGACGTGCTGCCGGACACCGGCGCCACCGTGCTCGCCCTCGACGACGAGGGCGTCTGGGCCGACCAACCGAGCGCCGATCCGGCACCGACGGCCGGCCCGGAGCACCTGGCCTACGTCATCTACACCTCCGGCTCCACCGGTCGGCCGAAGGGCGTGCCGAACACCCACCGGGGCATCGTCAACCGGCTCGACTGGATGCAGCGGACCTACCGGCTCGGCGCCGACGACGCGGTGCTGCAGAAGACCCCGGCCAGCTTCGACGTGTCGGTGTGGGAGTTCTTCTGGCCGCTGCGCGAGGGCGCCCGGCTGGTGGTGGCGAAGCCCGGCGGGCACAAGGACGCCGGCTACCTGCGCGACCTGCTGGTCGCCGAGCGGGTCACCACCGCCCACTTCGTGCCGTCGATGCTCACCGTCTTCCTCGCCGAGGACGGCGTCGAGGCGGCGACGGCGCTGCGCCGGGTGATCTGCTCCGGTGAGGAGCTGCCGCTGGCCTCGGCGGTGGACTTCACCGCCCGGCTGCCCTGGTGCGGGCTGCACAACCTGTACGGCCCCACCGAGGCGGCCATCGACGTCAGCTCGTGGCACTGCGATCCCGCCCTGCTGGCCGGGCTGACCAGCGTGCCGATCGGCGCGCCGATCGCCAACCTGCGGCTGCACGTGCTCGACCCGGCCGGCAACGAGTGCCCGGTCGGGGTGGCCGGCGAGCTGCACATCGGCGGGGTCGGGCTGGCCCGCGGCTACCACCGCCGGCCGGCGCTCACCGCCGAGCGTTTCGTGCCGGACCGGTTCTCCGGCGAGCCGGGCGCCCGGCTCTACCGCACCGGCGACCTGGCCCGCTGGCGCACCGCGCCCGGCGCGGCCGACCGCGGCGTGATCGAGTTCCTCGGCCGGATCGACCACCAGGTCAAGCTGCGCGGCCTGCGGATCGAGCTGGGCGAGATCGAGAGCGCGCTGCGCGAGCAGCCCGGGGTGACCAAGGCGGCGGTGATCGTCCGGGAGGACAGCCCCGGTGACAAGCGGCTGACCGCGTACCTGGTCGGCGCGGCCGAGCACGCGGCGCTGAAGGCGGCGCTGAAGGAGACGCTGCCCGAGTACATGGTGCCGAACGCCTTCGTCACCCTGGACGCGCTGCCGCTGAGCCCGAACGGCAAGCTGGACCGCCGGGCGCTGCCCGCGCCGGTGGTCACCCGGGAGGCGTCGGTCGCGCTGGTCGAGCCGCGCGACGACACCGAGCGGCTGCTGGCCGGGATCTGGTCCGAGGTGCTCGGCGTCGACACGCTCGGCATCGACGACGACTTCTTCGACCTGGGCGGGCACTCCATGCTCGCCACCCAGGTGGTCGCGAAGATCCGCAAGGCGGAGCACGGCGGCCGGCCGGTCGGCGTGATGGACCTGTTCCAGCAGCGGACCATCCGCGAGCTGGCCGCCTTCATGTCCGGCGACGCCGCGCAGGAGGGGCCACGCCGGCTGCTCTACGAGCTGACCAAGCCGATCCCGGCGGCCCAGCGGGTGCTCACCTACGTCTGCGTCCCCTACGGCGGCGGCAGCGCCATCGTCTACCAGCCGCTCGCCGACGCGCTGCCCGCCGGGCACGCGCTCTGGTCCCTCGCGATCCCCGGCCACGACGTCGGGCTCAGCGAGGACGCGCTGCCGTTCGACGAGCTGACCACCCGGGTCGCCGAGGAGATCCTGGAACGGATCGAGGGGCCGATCGCCCTCTACGGCCACTGCGGCGTGGGCAGCGCGATCGTCGCCGAGGTCGCCCGCAAGGTCGAGGCGGCCGGGCGGGAACTGGAGGCGCTCTACATCGGCGCGATGTTCCCGTTCGCCCGGCCGAAGGGCGCGTTCGCCGCGCTGCGCAACCGGCTGGAGCGGCTGCGCAGCAACCGGCACTACGCCAGCTGGCTGAAGTCCATGGGCGTGGACACCGACGAGCTGGACCCGGAGCAGGCCGACCGGATCATCAGCAACATGCGGGCCGACTCCCGGGCGTCGGAGGAGTACTTCACCGGCCTGCTCGACCGGCGGGCGGCGAAGCTGCGCACCCCGATCATCTCCGTGGTGGGCTCCGAGGACCCGGTCACCGACTACCACGCCGAGCGGTACGCGGAGTGGCAGTTCCTCAGCGACACCCTGGCGCTGGTGGTGCTCGACCAGGCCGGCCACTTCTTCCTCAAGTACCGCGCCGACGAGCTGGCCGAGATCGTCACCCGCACCCACCGGGCCGTCGCCGCCGGTGACGTCGCCGCGCTCACCCCGGCCGCGCGGGGCGAGGACGCCGGCTGGGTGCTCGCCGCCCACCAGCGGGTCGGCGTCGACGACCAGGCGGGCGCCACGGCGGTCAAGCCGAGCATGGCCCGGTTCGTCGCGGTCACCGCCGGGCAGCTGGTCTCCACCACCGGGTCGGCGCTGACGGCGTTCGCCCTGCCGATCTGGCTGTTCACCCAGACCGGGTCGGTGGCCAACCTGGGACTGCTCTGGGCGCTCGCGCTGATCTGCGGCGTGCTGATGCTGCCGGTGGCCGGGGCGATCACCGACCGGGTCAGCCGCCGGAAGATCATGATGATCGCCAGCAGCAGCGCCGGCGCGGTGCAGGTCGTGCTGGCCGCGCTGCTGTGGACCGACAGCCTGGCGCTCTGGCACATCTACGGCCTGGTCGCGCTGAGCCAGGTCGCCGGGTCGTTCCAACGCATCGCGTTCCAGTCGGCGGTGCCGCAGCTGGTGCCGAAGCGCTACCTCGGCCACGCGATGGGCATCACCCAGCTCTCCAACGGCTTCGCGATGCTGCTGATGCCGGTCTTCGCCGCCGGGCTGCTGGCCGCCATCGAACTCAAGGGCATCCTGCTGATCGACGTGGCTAGCTACCTGGTGGCGGTGCTGACGCTGGCGGTGGTCCGCTTCCCGGACCTGCTCGGCTGGCGGCCGAAGGAGCGGCTGCTGGTCGCCATCGCCAACGGGCTGCGCTACTCCTGGCAGCACCGGGGCTTCCGGTTGATGCTCGGCTACTTCGCGGTGGGCAACATCTTCCTGGCGCCCGCGCTGGTGCTCGTCACGCCGCTGGTGCTCTCCTTCGGCACCGCGACGCAGGTGGCCCAGGTGGCGCTCGCCGAGGCGTGCGGCGCGGTCGCCGGCGGCGTGCTCATGTCGATCTGGGGCGGTCCCCGGCACCGGCGCATGATCGGCGTGCTGATCGGCAACCTGGGCACCGCGGTCGGCTGCGTGCTGATCGGCCTGGACGCCTCGGTGGCGATGATCTGCGTGGGCGCGTTCTGGCTGGCCATGGCGATGACCACGGCGCAGTCCATCTACGCCACCATCGTCCAGGTCAAGGTGCCGCAGCGGTTCCACGGCCGGGTGTTCAGCCTCAACCAGACCATCTCCTGGTCGACCCTGCCGATCGGCTTCGCGCTGCTGGCCCCGGGGGCCACCGCGCTGTTCGAGCCGATGCTCGCCCCGGGCGGGGCGCTGGCCGGCTCGGTGGGCGCGGTGATCGGCACCGGCGAGGGCCGCGGCATCGGTTTCGCGTACGTCTGCTTCGGCGCGGCGCTGGTGCTGATCACCCTCGGCGGGTTCGCGATCCGGCTGCTGCGCCGGTTCGACATCGAGGTGCCCGACTCGCTGCCGGACGACCTGATCGGCGCGCAGGAGCGGGAGCGGCGCCTCGCCGCCCGCGCCGCCGACCGCGCCGGGGAGAAGGTGCCGGCAGGGGTGTGAGACGCGACGGGGCCTCCGGCACCGGCCGGAGGCCCCGTTCCGTCAAGCCTCGTGGCGGTCGGCGACGTCCGCCTCGGGCAGTTCCTCCGGCTCGGCGACCCAGGCCGAGAAGACCGGCACCCCGTGCCACGGCCCGGCCGCGCCGCCGGCCCGGGTGTCGGTGGCGACCGCCACCACCGCGTAAGGGTGGCCGAAGCGCAGCTCGGCGACCCGCGCGACCCCTTCGGGCGGCAGACTCGTCGCCATGGCCCACCCGGTGATCGCCGCCGCCTCGAAGCCGTACCGGCCGTACCGGGCGACCGCCTTCTGCACGACCTCGGCCGTCAGGTCCGGGGCGTCCAGCAACTCGGCGAACGCCCACGTGGCGACGGGGAAGCCGAGGCGCTCCGAGTCGAGGCGGTGAAGGCTCTCGGCCGACCAGCACGGCAGGACCGCCGAGATCCGCTCCACCCGACCGTCGGGCGCGTACGTCCAGGTGGGCTCCTCGCGCAGGGTCCACAGCGCGGTGTCTCCCAGCGGCAGGTCGAACAGGGACCGCCGTTGCGTCGGCCCGGCTGCCTTGTGCCGGCGCTTCCCGCGCGGTTCCTCCCCGCCCGATCCGTCGACGGCGGCCGTGGCCACCTCGTGCGCCGTCGCGAGGACGTCGACGGGGGCGACGTCGGGGGCCGCGACGACGGAGACGACGAGCAGGCCGGCCTCGCCGTCGGCAGTCGTCACCTGACCGGAGGGGGCGGCGTGTACCGCCACGTCGCCGGCCCGGCGGCTGGTGGCGATCCAGCACTGGTGGCCGTGTTCCGGGCTGCGCAGGATCCGCCGCAGTCGCCCCGCCCACGGGCTCGCCGGGCCGAGGCCGTCGGCCGCCGCCACCTCGAACGGATCCTGCCAGGAGATCCGGGTGGCCAGCGCACTGGCCAGCAGGAGCAGCGTCTCCGGCGTCACGGAGATCGGAAACTGGTCGATCAGACCAAGCGTGCGTTCCCGGGCCCAGTCGTGCAGCGCCGTCTGGTCGGGTAGCGGGCCGGTCGCCGTCGGCTCCGGCAGGGTGGCACGCCAGCGGTCCAGTGCGCCGACGTCGAGCCCCGGGCGGTGCCACACGGCGGTCGCCGCCGCCACCAGCGGGTGTGGCGCCTCCAGCAGCGCCTGGACGGCGTCTGCGGCGGTGGCCACGTCCGTGCCGAGCACGTCCTCCAGCTCGGCACGGTCCGGGCCGGTGGCGGCGGGGCCGGCGAGCGCCAGCAGCAGCCACGCGCCGAGGGGAGAAGCGACGTGGTGCCCGTCGCCGACGACCGTGTGCAGCCGTTCGGCGTAGCGGGCGAGTGGACCGCGAATGTCAGTCATCGCACCACTGTGCCCGGGCGACGCCACCCTCGTCACGACCACCTCGCCATGGAACTGGCGGGGCGGGGCCGTACGGCGGTCAGCCGAGCCAGCGGCCGTCGCGCATGAGGACGCGGCCCGACAGTTCGTTCGCCTCCCGCCAGGCCTGGATGCGCTGCGGCCGGATCCGGAAGTACTGGTACGGCTCGTCGAGCTCGCGCGGGTCGAATCCGGTCCTGGTGGCGAACGCGTCGCCCGTCTCCCGGCCCAGGTCGGCGACGTCCACCGGCTCGGCGACACCGTCGACGATGACGACGTCGCGCGTCGGCCCCAGGCTGAGTCGCACCCGGCCGTCCGCCAGCAGGTTGCGGCCGGTGACCGAGGCGCGTGGCGTCGAGACCAGGAACGCCGTTCCGTCCCAGAGGTACGAGAGCGGGATGAGGTGGACGCCGCCCGGGGAGCCCGACGTCGCGACCCAGAGATCGACGTCGCTCTCCAGTCTCGCGCGAGTGTCCCGCAGCCTCTCCTCGAGCCCACGCGGCGGCGCGTCCGTCATGCTTCCTCCAGTCACTTCGTGACGAGCCCCTTCCTCCAGGGGAGGGGCTTGATCTGTCATCGGTCGGTTCATCCGGCGGCCGTGATCGACGGCCGGGTAGGGGCAGGCAGCAGCGTCACGGCGTCGGCGCGAGCGATGCGGCCTCCCAGGCGAACCCGTCCGGGTCGGTGAAGGCGCCGGCGTCGCCGCCGATCACGAGCCGGTGCGATCCGGTGCCGTCGGGAGTGACGCCGACGTCCTTGGCAAGGGCACGGCGCCGGTAGAGCGCCAGCTTGACGGGACTCGACCCGGCGGCGAACTCGACGTACATGCGGCCGAAGCTCCGCGCCACGGCAAGGCCGCGCTCGACGTAGAACCGCTTGCTCGCGGCCACGTCCGTGACTCCCAGCAGGAGGACGATCTCGTCGATCTGCCGGGTGGCCGGGCCGGTGTCCTTCTTCGCCGAGGTCGCGACCTTCCAGATCGTCCCGTCCGGGGCCTGTACGACACCGCCGTAGCCCCAGAGCGACTTGGCGGCAGGCTTCAGTTGCGTGGCACCGGCGTCCAGCGCGGCGCCGATGAGGGCGTTGACGGTTGCCGGCTGGGACACCGTGAGCGCCAGCGTGAACCCACGGAAGCCGGTCGTCGGCGCCTCCGAGGCCCGCAGGCGGATCTGCGTGTCCAGACCGAACGCGGCGGTGTAGAAGCGGTTGGCGGCCGTGGGGTCGGCCACGTCGAGGGTGACGGATTCGATGGTTGCCATGGCCATCACGCTAGGTGCGGCTCGGCGACCGGTGCTTCTCGATTCCTGACC
This sequence comes from Micromonospora sp. R311, assembly GCF_056780015.1. Taxonomy (NCBI): domain Bacteria; kingdom Bacillati; phylum Actinomycetota; class Actinomycetes; order Micromonosporales; family Micromonosporaceae; genus Micromonospora; species Micromonospora sp. R311. Next base: position 4,557 of record NZ_JBSWCE010000021.1, on the reverse strand, counting down.
GGTCTGGTCGCCTGCGGCGCGACACACGGCGACAGCCTCGCCGCAGCGCCTGTCGCCCGCCGCCGGGGCGGCGCCCGGCGGCATGCCGACCAGCTCGGTGAAGCAGGTGCTGATGGTGCCCAGCGACGAGCAGCCGACCGTGAACGCGACGACGACTCGACGAGCCGTCTGGTCGCCTGCCGGAGGTCGTCCAGGTCGGCGGTGTGATCCAGTTGGATGCGGATCTCGCCGACCACCCGAGTCTCGTGCCGCGTCCAGTTCTGGAAGGCGTCGGTGAGGTAGGTAGTGGGCAGGACGAGCATCGGGTCGTCCCAGAGACGAATCACCACGTTGGTCAGCTTCACCTCCTCGACCCGGCCCCAGTGGCCGTCTATCACCAGCACGTCGTCGACGTGCAGACTGTCCGCGAAGGCGACCTGGATGCCGGCGAAGGCGTTGCCGAGCGCGGTCCGGGCGGACAGGCCGATCACGCCGGCCGAGGTCAGGAAAGTGAGCCCGAACGAGCGTACGGTCCGGAGGGTGACCAGGATCAGACCGACCGCCACCACTATGACGACAGTCGAGGTCAGCCGGCGTACCGGGCGGATTTGAGTACGGGCGCGGCGGTTTCTGCGGTCGGCGACCGTCTCCTGCGGCAGCTGGCTAAACGCGACGCCCTCGGCGACGTGCAGCCCCGCGAGCAGCAGCACCACCGTGGTCGGGCGGTGGCAGGCCTGGCGCAGTGGTGGTCAGCAGCCACTGGTAGTGGCCACGGGCGAACCGGCGGACCAGCACGCCGGTCAACAGGTCCACCAACACGGCCGCGCCGACCGCGGTCAGCGTGATCAACGCTGCGCGCGAGAGATCCCGTCCGCTGCGGTCCTGGTCCCTATCCTTCGCGGCTCCTGACTTCGTGGTACCGCATCAGCTTGACACCGAGCGGCGACGACGGGGCGCACATCACCAACGGTCGCGCCTCCGTGGACCGACCGTGCCGCCGGGTCGTGCCCGTGTAGCCAGGTTGATCAGGACTCGCCCAGGCCGGTCACCAGGTTCACGGCCGCGGCGAGGATGACCGTGCCGAACAGGTAGGACAGCAGCGCATGGCCGAGGGCGGTCTTCCGGATCCGCGTACTGGCCGGTTCGCTCTCCGACACGGCAAAAGACATGCCGACGGTGAACGCCAGGTAGGCGAAATCGCTGTAGGCCGGTAGCTCGCTCTGCTTGAAGTCGATCCCGCCATCCTCAAGGTAGAACATGCGCGCGTACTTCAAGGCGAATACGGTGTTCATCAATCCCCAGGACAGGATCGCCGTGAGCACACTCACGATGACCAGGGTGACCGCGAGCGCGTCCTGGTTGCTCGACGAGTGAACGAGGGCCCAGGCCACGGTGCCGAGGCTGGCCACCGCGGCGATCAGCACCGCGCCGTCGGTGGAGCGTGACCGGCTCTCCTCCTCGGCGAGTCGCTCGGTGCCCTCCGGCCCCTGATGCCAACTGATCCGCCAGACCCAGACCAGCACGACGCTGGCGGCCACGTTCCAACCGACCAGCGGAAACAGTTCGGGGAACCCGAGCACCGCGACGGCCACGGCGACGACGGCGCCGGCGGCCAGCGAGATCGACAGGCGCCGGACGGAGAGGATCCGGCCCGGCGTTCGCATTTTGACCTGACCCATGGGCTCAGGATTCCAGGCGGTCGGAGAAAGGGCGGCCAGCCATGCCGCGCTCCGTTCGGATCGGTCGGCTCGCGGCACCGGTGACCTGTCCCGGGACGCTGTCTCAGCCGCCGATGTTGTCGGCGTCACGGCGGTGGCAGCGCCGTTCGGCCGGTGCCGGGTCGGAAGGGCCACGCCTCTACGCCTGGGCCTGGCTCGACGAGGTCACCACCGACGCCGACCCGATGACGGCGGCCGGCGCAGCCTACTGATCAGACGCAACACCACCATTGGTGAGCTGGCCTTCTACCGTTGCTGACCCCCACAGCCGACCAGCGTCACCCAGCTCGTGCGAGTCGCCGGGATCCGCTGGGCCGTCGAAGACGCGTTCCAGGCCGTCAAGGGCCAGGTCGGGCCGGACCAGCATCAAGTCCGCCGCTGGAACACCTGGCGCCGCTTCAGGACCCTCCCCCTGGCCGCCCTCGCCATCCTCGCGATCTGCGCCGAGGCGACCACCGAACGCGAGGACCCCACCGAGCAGGGCATGATCCGGCAGCCGGCTGCTCCGTAGAATCGCTGAGCCGCAGATCGTGCAGTTGCTGGCCTCGCCCGTGCATCGCTACCTGGGCCGGCCCGCCGACGGTCCGGTGCCGGCCCCACCCGGCGAACTGGTCGGGGAGATCCGCCTCCGGGCGGGCCTCCGCATCGTCGGTGACCGGTACTTCGGCAAGCCGGCCCACCGCGAGGCGAGCGTGACCGTGATCGCGCAGGAGTCGTTCCCGGCCTGGGCCGACCTGGGGCAGGTCCGGCGCAACGTGCTCACCACCGGGATCGCCGTGGACGAGCTGATCGGCGCCGTGCTCATCCTGGATTCCGCGCGGGGCCGGCCAGCCTGCGGGTCAACCGCCCGGCGAACCCCTGCGCCTGGATGGACGTCGCGATCGGCCCCGATGCCTGGAAGGCGCTGCGCCGCAGGGGCGGCGACCGCTGCACCCCGTTGAACGACGGCACCCTGCGCGCCGGACCGGTCGACGTGACGGTCAGCCGCTGACAACCGGCCGCCACCACTGACTGGCCGGCTGGCATCGGTCGGTGATCGCCCTCAGGCAGCGCCGACGTCGGTGGTGAAGGTCGCGAAGGCGAGCAGGCCGGAGTAGGCGACCAGGCCGACGGTGAACCAGGTGAGGCTGGAGTGCCGTTCGGGAGCCAGTTCGTCGACGAAGACGTTGAGCAGGATCCCGCCACCCAGGAACGCGGTGAGCACGTTCATCAGCACGCCGGTGGGCTGGACGGCGACCGCGGTCACCCAGCCGCCGGCGGCCCCGGCGACCAGGACGAGGCGCCACCCGGTGGTGAGGCTGACCGGGAAGTGCTCGGCCAGGACGCCGTCGGTGGCCAGCACATGCAGCGCCATGGCGACGGCGAACAGCACCGCCGGCCCGAGCCCCGCGTCCAGCTTGGTCGCCAGGGTGTACGTGATCAGGCCGCTGTACAGGGCGAAGAAGCCGAGCTGGAACCCGAAGACCAGCCGGGTGGGCTCCTGCCGGCGCTGCTGCGAGCGGTGGGTGACACGTTCCAGGGCGTAGAACGTGAAGAAGCCGACCAGCGCGACGAGGAACAGCACGAACCCGCGGGCCGGGGTGGCCGTGACCTCCTCCTCCAGGACGTGGGCCACCGCCTGGTTGCCCTCGGCGAGGCGCGGCAGCAGGTAGAGGAACACGTACGCGGCGGCGATGCCGCCACCGAGGGAGGTCGCCGCGTGGGTGGGCACCGGCAGTCTCCGGCGGATGGCCGGCGCGAGCACGTGCAGGGCTCCCAGCGCCACCGCCGCCGCCAGCGCCGCCCACAGACTGCCCGCCCGGGTGAGCGTCACCGGGGCGGTGGGTTGCCGGCGGCCGGCTTGGAGCGCTGGAAGATGCCGAACAGCCAGAGCAGGGAGGGCGCCAGCAGCAGCGCTCCGACCGCGAGGACGGCGAGCACCGTGGCGAGCACGGTGGGATCACCGGCCGCCTCGGTGACGGTCAGGTCGGGCGGCAGCAGGTCTGGGTGCTGGGCGGCGCCCCAGGCCCAGAGGACGGCCGCGACCGCGAGGGCCGCGGTCACCCGGCGTTGCTCGGTGAGGGTGTGACTGGCCTTGCGGAAGGCGAAGGCTGCGCCACGACCGATGATGCCCAGCGCGGCCAGGGTCAGCGGGATGTAGAGGGTGGAGGCGAACGCGGCGACCCCGGACAGGGCGGCGGCCCGCAGGAACCACGGCGAGCGCGGCGGACCCCGGCGCCGCCACCATGCAAGCGCCCACCAGGCGGAGAGCGCCACCAGCCCGAAGCCGATGGCCACCATCAGCTGGAACGCCCACTTGACCACCGTCACCGGTGGCTCCTGATCGTCGGGCACCTGGTCCAGGCCCATGACCACGGCGTCCGGATCCCAGCTGGCCAGCAGCGACAGGGCGTTGGGCACCTCGACCGCGTACCGCAGTTCCCCGTCGACGTAGACGCCGCCGAGCGAGAGCGGCGCGCCGGCCTGGGTACGGGCCAGGCCCTCCATCGCGGCGAGCTTGGTGGGCTGGTACTCCCCGACGAAGTGCGCGGCCCAGTCGCCGACCACGACCTGCACCGGGGACAACACCGCGGCGACGGTGAACGGGATGGCGAAGCCGAGCCGGTGGTAGCGGTCGCGACGGCCGCGCAGCAGGGCCACCGCGTACACGCCGGCGATGCCGAAGCCGGTCACCATGAACGCCGCGACGATCATGTGCAGGGTCTGGTCGAACCCGCGGGGCTGGTGTTCCGCACCGGGTTTGATGGAGACATCGAAACCTGGGAGGAACACCAGCGATGCCCGCACCGAAGAAGTACAACGATGAGCTGCGTGAGCGTGCGACTCGATTGGCGGTCGAGGCCCGTCGGGATCCGGTGTC
>NZ_JBSWCE010000020.1:0-140031 GCF_056780015.1 Micromonospora sp. R311 | reverse complement strand
GAGCTGACCGCGGTGATCGAGCGGATCCACGCGGAGAACTACGGCGTCTACGGGGCCCGCAAGATCTGGCACGAGCTACACCGACGCGGCGTGCGGGTGGCCCGGTGCACGGTCGAGCGGCTGATGCGTGAATCCGGGTTGCGTGGGCTGCTGCGCGACAAGTCGCCGCGCACGACCCGCCCGGCAGCCGAGACCAGCCGCCCTGCTGACCTGGTCAGACGGGACTTCACCGCAGCGGGCCCGAACCAGCTGTGGGTCGCGGATCTGACCTACGTGCGCACGAGTGTGGGATGGGTGTACGCCGCGTTCGTCCTCGACGTGTACTCCCGCATGATCGTCGGCTGGCAGGTGTCCACGTCGCTCTACACGGATCTGGCTCTCGACGCGTTGAAGATGGCGATTTGGCGCCGCGAGAACCAAGGTGCTGACCTGGGCGGACTCGTCCATCACTCCGACCGGGGAGTCCAATATCGAGCGATTCGCTACAGCCAGCGGCTCGCCGAGGCCGGCGCCGTCGCCTCGGTCGGCTCCAGGGGCGACTCGTACGACAATGCCATGGCCGAGGCATTCAACTCCCTGTACAAGGCCGAACTCGTCCGCAACAAGGGCCCGTGGCGCGGGCTCGACGACCTGGAGATGGCCACCGTCGAGTACATCGACTGGTACAACAACCGAAGGCTGCACGGCGAGCTCGGCCACGTCCCACCCGCCGAGCACGAGGCACTACACGCGATGACCCACCCGGTCACCGCACCCCTGAAAACCAGCTAACCAACTCTCCATCAAACCCGGGGCTTGACAACCAGTCAGAGCCGGAATCCGCCCCGGCTATACCCTGTAGGGCCGCGGCCACGCACGGCTGCTAGCGACCGGCTTACCGCAGGTACTGCTGCGTCGCCGACACACCGTTTCCGAAGGGGCCGGGCCGAGGCCTGACGGGTAACCGTGGCACGAATCGCCGAGCCGGCGGCTCTACGGACGGCAGGATTCACCCTGCACCACGCGGGTATCCGCCGCCATGACGGGACGCCCCCGACCCGGGTCGGACTACCGCTCTCCACTGCGGGTGATGGCCCGGTACATCGGTAGAACGGCGTCCGGAGCTGGCAGTCGGGGTAGCAGTCTGGCCCGGTCGCGGCTGCGACAGCTGGAGGTCATCGCCGTGATCGCTGTGCAGTCCGGGCTTGCGGCCGGCTTGTCCTGGTGGATCGCCCACAATCTGCTCGGTAACCCGAACCCGGTCTTCGCCCCGACGGCGGCGGTAGGCACGATCGCTGCGGCACTCGGTCAACGCACCCGACGCACCTTCGAACTTCTCCTCGGTATCGGGCTGGGCATCGCCATCGGCGATGGCCTGGTGTACCTCATCGGCAGCGGCGCGTGGCAGACGGCCATCATCGTCACCATCGCGATCGGGATAGCCCTCGGGCTCGCTGGCCGCGGCGGCACCATTGTCAGCCAGGTCGGCGGCACCGCGGTCCTCATCGCCACCCTCTCCACCAGCCAGCGCAACCTGGAGCTACCGCGCATCGTCGACGCGGTCACGGGCAGCCTCGTCGGCCTCGTCGTGGTGGGGCTTCTCCTGCCACTGCACCCCATCCGGATCATCAATCGAGCGGCCGGGCCCGTATTCCGGCAACTCGCCGACCAGCTCCGGACCCTCGCGCAGGCGCTGAATGAACACAACGCCGAACGAGCCGTCGACGCGATGGAGGCCCTCCGCGGGATGAACCCGGACGTCGAACGCATGCAGGACGCCATCAAGGGGGCCGAGGAGGTGGTCACCATCGCACCCGTCCGGTGGAGTCACCGGCGACAATTCAACCGCTACGAGTGGGGATCTCTCCACCTCGTCCGTGTCATCGACGACAGCCAGGACCTCGCGCGCCGCGCTGCCACTGCCCTGCAGTACCGCGAACACGTGCCCGGTAATCTGGGGGATGCTGTCGGAGCGCTTGCAGACGCGGTCGACCAGCTGCATCGCGAAGTCCGCAAGGACCGTTTCCACGAGCAGACCCGGCGTATCGCACTACGCGCCGCAGTTCAGGCCGAATGTGCGCGAGACGCGGGCCTGGGCACCTTCGGCGCAGCCGCCGCCACCCAGGTCCGTGTCACCGCCAGCGACATGCTTCGCACGACCGGATGCTCCATCGACGGCGCCAACCGGAGGGTCCAACTGGCTGCCTACCTCGGTCGTACCAGAGCCGGACAAGGCCGGGTCTGATCACCTGGCGGAGATACCGACCGACCGAAACACGGCCGCCGATGCTGTCACTGTCCACGACACCGCGTCAGGGTGAGGCGCCGCGCTGGCCGTCCCGGGAACGGTCACGGTGCCGGCAGCCGGCGCCGGATCGCGGGCCGGTGAGCGGGCAGCGCGACCGTGTCCAGGTCGGTGACCACGGCCTCCAGCAACCGGGCGATCCGGGGTTGTAGACCGGTTGCGCGTAGTTCGTCAACGATCATCGCCAGGCAGGTGTCATACGCCAGAGGGCTCGCCCGGACCCGCACGGAGCCGTCGTCGTCGCGGACGACCCAGGCCGCCTCGGGGCGCATCGCGAGCCGGCGGAGCAGGTCGTGCGCCTCCTGCACCGCCCGCACGGCGGTGGTGAGGTCGTTCATTGCGGGCGAGAGCGCTCGTTCGGCGATGTCGGTCAGTTGCCGGAAGCCGAACCCGATGTCCTGACCCGGCGTCCGTTCCACACCGACGGTCACACCTCGAACGGCGCGCTCGGCCGGCAGTGGGCGGGGCGTGCGGCCGGGGACCCGATGAACGTTCAGCAGCGCTGCGCCGGCGACCACGAAGTCGCCGGGGCTGGGTACGACCGCCAGGACGCAGTCGTACTCACGGGCCAACCGGGCGAGCAGAGCGAGGTCGACATCGGTGACGAGCCCCGGCCCTGGCGCCGGCACGACCTGTACGACCTCGCCGATGATCACCGGGGCCGGCTCGTCGCACTCGGGCACGTGCAGGTCGAGCGTGCGGCGGGTCTGGGCGCCGATCGCGCCGATGATGTGGGACACCCGCATGACAGCGGTGATGTGGTGCAGGTAGTAGATGAAAACGCCGGTGCTGGCGAGAACGAGTGACATCGACACGGCGAGGGAGAGTTCCGGTAGTCGTTCGTTGTCGTCGGCCGGCAGCGCGGCCAGTACCACCATCGCGAACAGAAAGGTCGCGACGAACGTCCCGAGGGTCGCCTGGATGACGCGGTCCTGCAGGAACGTGCGCAGCACCCGTGGGGAGTACTGGCTGCTGGCCAACTGCAGCGCGACGACCGTGATGGAGAAGACCAGCGCGGTGAACGAGATCATCGCCGTGATGATCGACGACAGCAGTGACCGTGCGCCGGTGGGGCCGCTGGGCAGGATCCCCTCCACCGCGAGGCCGAGGCGCAACTCCAGCACGGACAACCCGATCGCCGCCAGCATCGCGCCCGAGGCGAACACCGCCGGCACCAGCCAGAAGCTGTCCCGTATCTGAGCGATTCGGGACGGGGGCGTGCGGGGTCGGCTCATGGCGACCGGGTTCTCGGCCTCACACCTCAATCGTGGCGCACCCCGCACGTTCGTGCTCGCTATCGGGCGAGATGGACGAGCGAACCGGCCCGGGAGCCCGGGGTCAGCCCGTGGAGGCTTCACGATCGCCGTCGCCGCGTTGGCGCTCGGCGCTGAGGAAGTAGGCGCCGAGGGCGCCGGCCAGGGTACCGAAGACGACCACTGAGTAGACCGCGAGCCCCAGTTCGACGATCTGAGCCAGCGGGTCGGTAACGGTCAGGGGCTCGCCCGTGATCGTGGTCAGGGCGACGTCGTGCAGTGCCTGCCCGTACGACCGGTAGGAGCCGGCGAGGACGAACAACTGCCCGACCGTCAGGATGACCGCGGTGGTGATGATCGCCAGCCAGGCGAGCCGGTCGGTCAACAATCGGCCGGCGGAGCGGGAGCCGCGGACCGCGGCGGTCACGACGCCGCCGGCACGGGCCGCACGCAGGGCGCTGGCGGCGCGGGCGAAGCGCAGGAAGGGCACGGCGAGGAAGATGACCTGCCACCAGTTGCGCCGCCAGAAGCGGCGGGCATGGTGGCGGGCCAGCCAGGCGCGCAGGGCGAACTCGGCGACGAAGACCGCCCACAGCACCCAGCTCGCGACGGTCAGGGCGGTGGAGAGCGTGGGATGGCGGGCCAGCGCCTGCCCGAGGACCACCAGCAGGAAGATCACCCCGAGGGCGCCCATCGGCTTGTCCAGCCGCCGGGCCAGACCGTTGAGCGCGGCGTCCTGGGACCGCTCCTCGGCGGTCGGAGGTCCGGTCATCGGCGGGCCGGCCGGTGCCGGTACGACGTCGGTTTCTCGTGGCGGGCGGGCACGGGGCCTCAGCGGGTGGCGGCGGCCGGTGTCACGGTCGTCTGTCGGGTGGCGCCGCCCCGCAGGTACGTCACGGGCACCCGCTGGCCGGGCTCGATCGACCGCAGCGCGCCGAGGAACGCCTCCAGGGTGTCGATGCGCTCTCCGGCGACCTCGGTGATGACGTCGCCGGGCCGCAGGTCCGCCGCCGCCGACGGGCCGTTTCCGGCGACGTCGCGGACCAGCACGCCGCGGTCGGTGCCGGCGCCCAGGGATCGGGCGATCTGCGGGGTCAGGCGGGCCACGGCCACTCCCAGGTACGGCTGGGTGACCCGGCCGTCGTCGAGCAGGTCATCGGCGATGTCGGGGGCCGTGGCAGCGGGGATGGCAAAGCCGATGGACACCGCACCGGTCTGCGGCGGCAGGTAGGCGTCGTTGATGCCGATCACCCGTCCCGAGTAGTCAGCCAGCGCGCCGCCCGAGTTGCCGGGCGAGATCGCAGCGTCGGTCTGGACCAGGTCGACCAAGGCGTTGCCCTGCGTCGCCGATCCCGGGACCTCCCGACCGACGCCGGAGACGATGCCCGCGGTGACGCTGTTGAGGAAACCCAGTGGACTGCCGAGGGCGACCACCGGCTCGCCGGGCGGTGGGAGTTCGGTGCGGAACGGCGCGGGCGGCAGGTCGCGACGCTCGGCGCGGAGCACAGCGAGGTCGGTCACGGCGTCGGCGGCGACCACTCGAGCCTCCACGCGGGTGCCGTCGGCGAGGGCGATCTCCACGTTCCGCTGGTCACCCACGACATGTTCGTTGGTGAGGATCAGCCCGCCGTCGCGGAAGACCACCCCGGAGCCGAGGCCCTGACCGACCCGGACGGTGACAACGGACGGCTGGAGGCGAGCGACGATCTGCGGCAGGTCGGCGGCGGTCGGCACGGGCGCTGTGGTGGGCGCCGCCGTCGCCGCGCCGCCACCGTCGGCGGTGCAGCCGGCGCTGCCCACCGCCATGGCCCCGCAAGCCAGCAGTGCCAGCCAGCGCGATCGGCGTGTCACGGCCGCCTCCTCCCCGAGATCGTCCGGCGGCGCCGCGATCCCTGCGCCCTGGCTAGGCCGCTACCCGAACTCTCCCTCGGCAAACGTCGGCCGCCCTACCACGGCGAGTCGTCACACGGGTGGGAACGAATCGTCATCGTTCCGTCGTGTTGCCCGGGGCGTCCTGCGGGTAGCGCAGGGGGATCAGCCGCTACGGAAGGAGCAACTCATGCCACGCGACAGGACGGCGACGCTGGTCAAGCTCGGTGACTCCGGCCAGACGATCGCGGCGGCCGAGCAGGACGTGCGCGGCCGGCGCGTCCTCGACGCCGACGGCGAAGACCTGGGCAAGGTCGACGACCTGCTGATCGACAGCGAGGAGCGCAGGGTGCGGTTCCTGCGGGTCGAGCACGGGGGGATCCTCGGCATCGGCGCCACCGCCACGTTCATCCCCGCGGAGGCGGTCAGCGACGTCACCGACGACACGGTGCGAGTCGACCTGACCCGACGCAAGATCGAGCAGGCGCCGGCGTACGACCCGGAGGTCATCGAAGAGCCCAGCCATTACGAGGATCTGTACTGGTACTACGGCTACGCGCCGTTCTTCAACCCCAGCGGGGTCGCCCCGCCGTACCCGGTACCCCCGACCAGCCGGCGCTGAGCACGGGTGCCCCCGACCGGAGCGGGTGTTCGCGGCGGCCGCACGCGGCCCCGGCACCCCGAGCAACGCGAGGAGACCCCATGACCTACGTCCCCTGGTTCTTCCCCCACGAGCTACCGTCGCTGTTTCAGACCCGGCCCACCTCCGAGGACGCCCGACTGGCCTGCCGACTGCTCGAGCGCATGCAGCAGAACCCGCTGCTGAGCCACGAGCGCATCTGCATTGAGGTTCAGAACCGTGTGGTGATCCTGGAGGGCGTCGTCAGTTCCGCAGAGGTGAGCGCCGAGGCCCAGGCCAGCGCCTGGAGCACTCCCGGGGTGCACGACGTCAACAACCGGCTGCACCGGTTGGAACGGTGAGCGGATGACCCGCCAGAACCCGTTCGCGATCAGATGCCCGGCCCGCCTGAGGGCCGGGCATCTGGACATGAAGCGGAAGCCGCAGAAGCCGTACCGGTAGCGGCCGTCCCCCGTCAGGGGCCGGCCGCGCGGTGGTGTCGACAGACAGCGTCACCGCCACACAGTCACGCGGGCGGCCGCCAACGCCTTCTGCCCCTCGAACGGGCGATACGCCGCCGGGTTGCCCAGTCCGCGTCCGACGAGGTCCCCGTACAAGAACCAGACGACGGTGCCCTCGATGGTGACCAGTTGCGGCGGCAACGCCTCGACTGGCCGCCGGGTCAGGACGAGCAGCGAGCCGTCGGTCAAATCCACGTCCCGGACCACGAAGGCGCCGTCGTCGACCACCCGCTCCACTGCGGCGGTCACCGTCAACCGGTCACCGGCCTCGGCCCGGGCGACCGTGCTCGCTGGCCTCGTGCTGGTAGGTCGGGGCGACCGCTCCAGTGCCGGGTCGCGGCTGCATCCGACAGGGAGCAAAGCTGCCATCATCAGCCCTGCGGCGATCGCCGCCCGACAGGCGCTGCCCTGGCCGGTCATGATGATCACCTGCCTTGTCACGGCGCTGGACACTGCTCCTGCCACTAGAGATGCCCGACGCCATGACGGCCGCCGCGCGATCGCGTGACGGTGGCGTGACGAATCGGGGCATCAGATCCTCCAGGCGCGGTCACGGCAGCAAGGGGCCGAGATTGCCGGAGGTCTGCGCGGGCAGCCATGGTCTCGGCGGGCGGCCACGAAGGGATTTGTCACCCGACTGTCACGTGACTGCGGTGCTGGTGCCAAGGCCACGTCTCAAGGTGGTACCTCGGGGACCGCCGCTACGTGAAGGGGAGCACATGGCATCGGCGCCGCCGGACACCGACTGCACCATCGGAACCGTTGAGGTGCGGGTGCGCGGGGAACTGGATCTGGCCAGCCTGGACAGCGCCGGCGTCGTCCTCGACCGGATCCTGTCGCTGCGTCCTGAGCACGTGGTGATCGACTTGTCGCACTGTCGGCATATCGACGCCACAGCCATCGGGCTGATGGTCGACGTGCGCCGCAGACTCCAGGATCACCACGGGGTGCTGAGTATCCGCGATCCCCATCCGCGCGTCCGTCGAATCCTGCAGGTCGCCCGTCTGGACCAGGTCCTGCCCATCATCACGACCGTCGTCTCGACAACGCGGGGTGCCCGCCGGCCGGACGCCGGCTGCTCATCGGGACCAGCCGCGTCCAACCGACAGACACGGGGCAGCGCGGCAGAGCAACCGGGAACTCCCGCTGATGCTCCGCTGGCCGGCGTCCATCAGCCACCGATGGTGTAAGGGAAAGCAGCATGACCGCCACCCACCACGTCACCGGAGCGCTCGGCAGGCTGCCGGCCATACGTCCCGCGCTGCCTGGCGCTGGCCGTCGGTATCGCCGCAGCACCAATCCCATGATCGCCGCCGGCGTTGCCCACGTCGACGCCAGCGCAGGCTCACCCGATGTTGTCGTCCGGCGCGGCTGCGCCAGCCTCACCATCCGCGTTGCTGCTGACAACAGCCGTCACTCCGCATCCGCCAACCCCGGGTCGCCGACGGCGCCACCAAGAGGCCTTGATCGGCCGGCGACGACCGCATCGAGGAGATGACGATGACCGTCGTGCCGGACGAGAACTCTCTGACGCTCATCTGCGACACCTGCGGTGACATGATCACCGGGAACGGCCCACTGCTGCCCGACACCGAGGTCGTCTGGACCTTGGTCACTGAACAGGGTTGGACCGGGTCGCCCTTTTCCACGGGCCCGCACCGCTGTCCACGATGCGGGCTGTTCCCCACGGCCACGGACGCCGGTGCCGGTGCCGGTGCCGGTGCCGGTAGGAACGGCTACCACGGCCGGGCCGGCGCCGTGTCGGGTATCGATTACCTGGACGAGGTGGCCATCGTGGCCGTCGTAGGCGACATCGATGTCGATGCCTGTGAGTCACTGCGTTCCGCCCTGCACACGGCGATCGACGTCAGCGGGTACGTCGTCGTCGATCTGACCGAGGTTCACTTGATCGACTCCACCGCCCTCGGGCTGCTCGTCCGCGGCCAACGCGAGGCCCGCAGGCGCGGCGCCGAGTTGTGCCTCGCCGCGCCGTCCCGATTCATCCTCACGGTGCTGCACACCATGCGCCTCGATTGCCTCTTCCCGATCTTCACCAGCCGCAGCGAAGCGATCGCCCAACTGTTCTCGCGACGGCAGCCCTACCAGTCGTCGGTTCCTCGCCCGGTCCTCAACAACGCACACGATGACGCCCCCCGACGGCGGACCAAACGCCAGTACTGAAGGCACCGGCAGAGACGGGCAGGTGCGCACGTTCACGCTTCGCGGTGTGAAGCTCGGCAGATCCGGCGTGGTCAGGGGCCCGGTCACCTAACGGGTACTGACCGCTTCGCCGGGCACGGCCTCCGGCTGGCCTCGGTTGCCCAGGACATCACCATCCATCCACCGCAGGCACCAGACAGCCCCACCACCCGGCTGACCGAGGACACCGGGCATCGCCGTAGAGCCGCCGCGACAGTCAGACCCGGGAGGACGTCGGCCGCACGGCGTACCAGCGGCGACCGAGCGTCGCCGTGACGCCGTGCACGACGGTGCTCAGCGCTACGACCAGGCTGCCGGCCGCCCAGAGCCGCGGATCACGGGCACCCTCTTCGTGGCTGTAGGTGAGGTAGAACAACGCCGACACACCGATCGGCCCGAACCAGCCGAGGAACAGCGCGTCCCGCCACGGCAGGCCCAGGGCCGGCTTCAGCGCCAGTAGCACCGGCAGCCGGCGCAGCAGCAACACCACGACCGCGAACGCCGCGACCAGCCAGCCCAGGTCCAGCCAGTCACGCCAGGGCACCTCGACACCGAGGAGGAAGAACAGCGGCAACACCAGGTAACGCGTGAGCGCGTCGTCGAGCTTCTGCTCCGAGGCCCGTGACTCGTCCCCGATCATCCCGTTGTAGGCCAGTCCGGTGACGAAGACGGCCAGCAGCGCATCGGTGTGCAGCAGTCGGGCCACGCCCAGGGCCGCAACACCGAGCACAACAGCGAAGATCAACAATGAACCCTCGTCGACATCCTCGCGCGCCTCGGCCAACATAACGGCTCGGCCTGCGGCGCAACCGATGATCACACCGACCAGCACGGCCCCGAGCACTCCCCAGACTGCTTCCCTGATTTGCCCACCCGCCGGGCGGTGGGCTGCGGCAATCAGCGCAAGGACGACGAAGACGAACGCGAGTCCGTCGTTAGCGCCCGACTCGGCACTGATCAACTGCCGTAGCCGAGCGGGAAGCTGCCGCTCGGCGGGGCCTCCGGACACGATGCTGGACGCCAGCACCGGGTCGGTGGGCGTTATGCACGCCCCGAGCAGTAGCGCCAGGGCCAACGGCAGGCCGAGGACCAGCCACGCCAGGCCGGCACTGATCACCGCCATGCCCGCCATGCCCACGGCCAACAGCACACCCACCGGACGGATCACCGACCGGTACTGAGGCAGCTGGAACCGAAGTGCGACCGCCATCAGCGAAATGGCCAGGAGGATCCGACTGGCCTCCAGCATCAGCCCCGGGGCATCGTGGTTTCGCAGGTCGATCAGTCCGGAGATAGGCCCGGCAAGAACGCCGAGGGCGAGAGCGAGCAACGGCTCGCTGACCGGTGCACGGCGGATGGCGTCGGACCAGAACGCCAGCAGCACCGCGAGCACACCAACCAGGGCGTAGCCGAGGTGCAGTAGATCCATCCCGACGCACTACCCGCCCAACGAGGTCATACACCGGTTCGGGGCTGCCCGCCGATGCCCACGACCAGCGCTGTTATCCGCGGCCGGACGCGGATGCTCCCGCCGATCCACCCCGGCAACCTCTCCGAGCAGATCAAGCTCCTGTTCGCGAGCTCGTACATCAGGCTGACGGAGCCAATGTGATCACCGGTAACGGGCTTTCGAGTCGTCTTTTCGTAGTGACTGGACCTGGGCCCCACCAACCTTGGCCTGGCCGACGTCCGGCCATCCGGGACGAGATCGAACGTCGCGTCCGTTGCCGTTGCCTGCTCGGCGGCGGCGGTAACGTCCGCGACGCCGCCGGACGGGGCGGGGTTGTTCGACTCACCTCGACGGCGACGAGGAGGGGGAGATCAGCCCTGACTCGTACGCGATGATGACCAGTTGCGCACGGTCGCGCTTGGTCAGTAGGTGACTCACATGGGTCTTGACCGTGGCGGGGCTCAGCCGCAGCCGCTCGGCGATCTCGGCGTTCGACAGGCCACGGGCAATGAGGGTGAGGATCTCGCGTTCCCGGTCGGTGACGCGGTCCAGTGCCGGCGAGAACGAACCTGTTGGCTCGTGGCTACGGACGAACTCCGCGATGAGCCGTCGGGTCACCGAGGGTGCCAGCAGCCCGTCGCCGGCGGCGAGTTGCTCGCGATGAACGCCTCGACGGAAGTGTCCGCCAGTAGGCGACCACTGCCCACGGGCTCAGCTCTGGGCTTCCGGAGATCAACCGGCGTCGCGGACGCCACGCCTACGATGAGTCGACCGTCGAAGGAGGTCCCGGTGGGTTCGTTCTCGCGCAAGAGCAGAGACAATCGCTCCGACGTCGAGCAGTCGCGGGCGACGTACCAGCGCGCTCTGGCGCTGTTCGACCAGAAGCGCTGGTCGGAGGCAGCCGACGGGTTCGCCGAGGCAGCCGGCGCCGATCCGGGCTCGTCGAGCTGCCAACTGTTCCTCGGGGTCTCGCTAACCAACGCCGGTCGGTGGGAGGAGGCACTCGAGCCGCTGCGTGCGTGCCTCGATTTGCGACCGGAGTACTCCGAGGCGCACAACGCGCTCGGCATGGCCCTCGGCAAGCTCGGCCGCTTCGCGGAGGCCGACGAGCACATCGTGCACGCCGCGCGCCTCGGCCACCCGCAAGCGGCGACCACCATGCGGCGGCGGGGTATCGACTACTGCCGCGAGTGCCACCGGCCCGTGCACCGGACGGAGCCGGGTACCTTCGACGTCAACGTGATCTCGCCCAAGGTCGGCGTGCAATGCACGGCCTGCGACGAGGTATTCTGCGTTCCCTGCCTGCTCGGCGACGCCGACTCGGCGTTCAACGTGCCGTGCCTCCGATGCGGCGGCGAACTCACTGTGATGGAGTTGGACCGCTGAACCTGGCGGGCTTAGCCGCAGCAGTCACTGTCGCGCGGCGTGTCGAGAACGTCCACGGTCAGCGTGGGCCGATCCAGATCTCTAACGTGTGCTCCCCCGTTGCCACACCTTCGATGTCACGGGACTGCAGCGTCGCCGGTTTCCATGCGACGTCGAAAGCACAAACCATGAACGGCCGAGAACGCCCTATCGGTGAGCTGCCCGCCGGATCGCCCGGCACATGTTCCGGCATCCGCTTCTGCCCCGACCGTGCGCGACACTCACCCTCAGACCAACCGCCGGCTGGTGGCAAGCGGCTGGCTAAGAGGCGTCTCGTTAACCCCGGCGTCTGTCCGGTAAGGACGATCATCGAGGATTGCGGGGTGCAGGTGATCACCGCGAGGCAGCCGGAGTCGATCTTTCCGTTCACCGGGTTGCAGCCGGCCCAGTTCCGCCCGGGTCATCGACACCCTCGGACCGCTGCTCGCCCTTGCCCCGGTCCGCCGGCGGCCGGTCGACCAGATCGCCATCGTCGACGGCACCCCGATCGCACGCACGGCCAGCAACGGGCGGATCTCACCGATGGCGCGGGAGATCGTGGAGCGGGCGATGCCGTACAGCGCGGCGTGCGGGAGCCCGGTGCGTAGGTGGACCAGGCCCACTTCTTGGGCACACTCGAAGAATCCGCGCGGCCACTGCGGCGTCACGGCTGCCCCCGGACCAATGGGTGTGGCTCTTCTGCGGGAACTGTCCGAACTGGGAACTTCCCTGCGGAAGAGCAAATGCAGCCGGCGAAGCACCGGCCCGAGCATCAGGGCCTCAGCAGCCCGCCCACCCACCAGTCGTGCGGTTTGCCATCGTTGGCGATGCCGCGATTGCGCAGTGTCCCTTCGACGGTGAAGCCGAGTTTCTCGGCGACGGCACGCGAGCCGGTGTTCCCGGCCATGGCCCACCACTCGATGCGGTGGACGTCGAGGGTGGCCCAGCCCCAGTCGCACAGGGCCCGAGCGGCCTCCACCGAGTACCCGCGTCCGCGCTGTTCCTTGACCGCCCAGTAACCGAGTTCGTAGACGCCCGGACTGATGATGAACAGGCAGTACGAGCCGACCAGGGCGCCACTGTCCCTACGGAAGGCGCCGAGGGTATAGCTCTTGTCCGTGGCCCAGCCCGCGGGCAGTTCCTCGCCGATGCGCTTCTCCGCGTCCGCACGCCGGTACGGCACCGGCACCGGCGTATAGAACTGAATGTCCTCGTCCTGGCAGGCTTCGTACACCGCATCCACGTCGGCAGGTGTGAAGGCCCGAAGCACCAGACGGTCGGTCTCAAGAGTCACCGGATCCACTGCGGCAGTATGAACACCGCCAGCAAGCAGCGACCAGCGAATATCCCCGAGCACCGCACATCACACCCCGGACTGATCAACGGTCGTCGCAACACCCCCAGAAAAGCAGTCCCCGAGACGGAGCTACGCCCACCATCAATCGCGGACCGAGCCGCAAGGAGCCGAAGAGCGGATAGCCAACAGGCTCCTCGAATCCGGTTGACGGCATCGACAGGATATTGATGTACGCGTTACCGGCGGAGTTGCTCGGGTGCATGATCGCCCAGACACCGGTATCCAGCGGCGCTCAGAGCCAGCCGCGGTCGCGGGCCTGCCACCCCAGCTGCATCCGCGACCGCGAGTTGGTCAGCTCCATGAGGTGCTGCACCCGGCGGACCACCGTGCGGCGGCTGACGCCGAGCCGCGCGCTCACCGCCTCGTCGGTCAGGCCGGCGACGAGCAGGGACAGCAGGTGCCGGTCGGCGGCGGAGACCGCCGTGGCGGCGGCGAGGTCGGCCGAGTCGGCCACGGACAGGGGCGTGGCCTGGTTCCAGACCGTCTCGAAGAGCGCGATCAACGCGTCGAGCAGGCCACACGGGTGCACCAGCAACGCCGCGTCGTGCGCCGCCTGCGTCCAGGCCAGCGGCAGCAGGGCCAGCTCCCGATCGGCGACGGCGAGCTTGGTCGGCAGGCCGTGCGCCAGTCGCGCC
The DNA here is from genome assembly GCF_056780015.1 of Micromonospora sp. R311. Classification (NCBI taxonomy): domain Bacteria; kingdom Bacillati; phylum Actinomycetota; class Actinomycetes; order Micromonosporales; family Micromonosporaceae; genus Micromonospora; species Micromonospora sp. R311. The sequence continues at coordinate 126,440 of NZ_JBSWCE010000020.1, read as the reverse complement.
TGCTCGCCCTCCCGGACATGGACGACGACGCTCGCCACGAAGCCGAGGTCGGTCAGGGCGTCCACGTCGTACACCGCCCGGTAGGTGATCCCGGCGGCCTGCCGTTCGAGCTGCTGCCGGTTGACGTCCTTCGGCACCGCGTACGGCGGCGCGACCAGCACCCGCATCTGCTGGCGGGCGGTACGTTGCAACCGGTCGAAGGCCTGCGCGACCGCCGCCCGGCCGGACACGATCTCGATCAGCTCCTCGGTACGCCGATTACTGGCCCGGCTGCGCGCCTCCTGCGCGAGGCGGTGGGCGGCCGCCCGTACGCCCTCCAGCTCCTCCTGGCGGCGGCGGACCTGCTGTTCCACCGCCAGCTCCGGGGGGACCGGAACGACCCGCTCCTCGGGGGCCGGGGTGTGATGCACGAAGCCCTTGCGTTGCAGGGAGAGCACCGCGCGGCGCACCTGGGCGGGGGTGAGTCCGGTCCGGGTGGTCAGCTGCGTCGGCGTCGCACCGCCCTGGCGGACCAGTGCGAGGTAGGTCGCCTCCTCCGCCGCGCTCAGCCCCGCCGGTCCCAGCACGATCGTCCTCCCTGGCGCATCTGGGCCATGTCACAGCTGCGCTGACTCTAGATCCTTTACCGTCCCGCTGACGAGGTGTGACGCTGCCTGCCGTACGGCCGGCACGTCGAAGGGGGCCTCGTGTTCAGCTCGTTACGCAAAGTGCTTGTCGCGGCGGTGGTCGCGGTCACCGTGGTCGCCGCGGCGCCACCGGCCGCGACGGCCCTCGCCGCTGACGCAGTTGCGCCAACCACCGCCCCCGGCTCGGTGTACACGGTCACGCTGATCAACGGTGATGTCGTCCGGCTCACCCGGTTCGCCGACGGCCGGCAGGAGGCGACCATCGACGGCCGGGGCAGCCCCGACCGGCATGGCTTCCGACTGTCCCACCGCGACGGTGACGTCTACGTGGTGCCGGACGAGGCGGTGCCGTACGTCTCCGCCGGCCTGCTGGACGAGGCGCTGTTCAACGTCACGGACCTCGTCGCCGAGGGCTATCACGACGCGGCGAGCCCGACCCTTCCGCTGCTCGTGGCCGGGGTGCCGGCCAGCGCCGGTGCCCGGGCAGCGGTTCCGGAGACCCCGCCCGGCGCCACCCGGACCCGGGTGCTACCCAGCATCGGCGCGGTCGCGGTCACCGGCCGCAAGACGCAGGCGCGGGCGCTTTGGACTGCGCTGACCACCGGGCCGCGTACCCTCGCCGTCGGCGAACGGAAGGTCTGGCTGGACCGGAAGGTCCGCGCCGACCTGGTCGACAGCGTGCCCCAGATCGGCGCGCCGGCCGCGTGGCGGGCCGGATACGACGGGCGGGGCGTCACCGTGGCGGTGCTCGACAGCGGCTACGACCCCACCCACCCGGACCTCGCCGGCCGGGTGGCCGCCACCGCGGACTTCACCACCGAGGGCGGTACGGCGGTCGACCGGTTCGGGCACGGCACGCACGTCGCCGCGACCGTCGCCGGCAGCGGAAAGGCCGGCCGCGCCGGTGGCCGGGGCGTGGCGCCGGGCGCCCGGCTGCTGGTCGGCAAGGTCCTCGACGACTCCGGCTCCGGCGACCTGTCCTGGATCATTGCCGGCATGGAGTGGGCGGTACGCCAGGGCGCCCGGGTGGTCAACCTCAGCCTCGGCGCCCCGTCGTACGGCGGCCCGGACCCGGTCAGCGAGGCCGTCGACGCGCTGAGCGCCAGCTCGGACACGCTCTTCGTGGTCAGCGCCGGCAACTCCGGCCCCGGGCCGCAGACCGTCGGCACGCCCGGTATCGCCACCGCCGCACTGACCGTTGGTGCGGTCTCCAAGCAGGACGCCCTCGCGAACTTCTCCAGCCAGGGCCCGCGCCTCGACGACGGCGCGGTCAAGCCCGAGATCACCGCACCGGGTGTCGGGATCGTGGCGGCCCGGGCGGCGCGCACCTCGCTCGGCCAGCTCGTCGACCAGTCCTACACCGCGATGTCCGGCACCTCAATGGCGGCGCCGCACGTGGCCGGCGCGGCCGCGCTGCTCGCCCAAGCCCACCCCGACTGGCGGCCCGAACAGCTCAAGGCCGCGCTGGTCAGCAACGCCGAGCCGGTCGGCACCGCGCCGGTCTGGGCGCAGGGCGTCGGCCGGATGGACGTCCCGGCGGCGCTGGGCCAGACCGTCCAGGTCGACACCGCCAACGTCGTGCTCGGGCAGGTGCCGGCCGGGTCCGCCCGGCGCGGCGCCGACGTGGTGTACCGCAACATCGGCCGGAAGCCCGTCACCCTCGACCTGGATGTGGCCGCCACCGACACCGGCGCCACCGGCCGGGCTGCCGCGCTGACCGTCACGCCGGCCCGGCTGACCATCGCCGCCGGTGGGCGGGCGACGGCAACCGTACGTCTGGACACCGCGGCCACCAGCCCGAACCAGTACGCCGGGGTGCTCACCGCGACCGCTGCCGGGCTGCGGCTGCGGACCCCGGTCGGCCTCAGCGTGACGCCGCCGGCGCACACCCTCACCATCGCGGCGACCAACCGCGACGGCCGGCCGGCCAGCGGATTCCCCGACCGGGCGGAGCTGTGGAACCTGGACACGGGCGCGCAGTACTACGGCTTCTTCGCCGACGGCCGGGCGACCGTGGAGCTGCCCGCCGGCCGGTACTCGCTGATGGCCCTCGTGCACAGCCTGGACGCCAGCGGCACCGAGAAGGACCTCACCGTGGCCGGCGACCCGGAGCTGCTCGTCGACACGGACCGCACCGTGCACCTCGACGCGCGTGCCGGCAACGAGATCCGGATGGACGTCGCGGACCCGACAGTGATCGGCCGCGGCGCCATCTCGTGGCAGCGCACCGCCGGGAGCCGGTCGAACCTGTCCGGCTGGGCGTTCAACCCGTGGAACGTCCGGCGGGTCTACGCGGTACCAACCCGGCCGGTCGACACCGGCACGTTCCAGTTCTTCAGCCGGTGGGACCTGCGCGCCCCCGAGCTGACCGCCGAGGTGACCGGCGCCGGCGGCTTCCGCCTAACCCGCCCGCTGCCGCTGGAGTACGCGCCGGTGCTCGACGGCACCCGCACGCTGCCGCTGGTCGACGGCGGCGACGGCGAGCCGGCCGGGCTGGGCGCCGCCCGCGGCGCGGCGCTGCTGCTGCGGTACGTCGGCGACGAGGCGGTCGCGGAGCAGCTGCGGGCCGCGGCCGCGGCCGGTGCCGTGGTGGTGCTCTTCGCCCCCGACCAGCCCGGGAAGATCTACCCGAGCGGCCACGGTTCACCGGTACCCGCCTACCAGATCGAGTACGCCGACGCCCAGCGGCTGCGCGAGCGGTTGGCGGCCGGGACGGTGACGGTCAACCTGACCGGCGCGGCGCACAGCCCCTACCACTACGACCTGCTGCTGGCCGAGCCGAACCGGATCCCGGCCGACGTGCACTACACCGCGAAGGAGCTGGCGCTGGCCACCGTGGACAGCGAGTTCCACCAGCACGCGCCAGAGATGCGCGCGCTGGACTCGCGGGCCGGCTACCCGGACGGGGTGACCGTCGCGTTCGGCTTCAACCGGTCGCTGACCGCTGGGCAGCGGCGTACCGACCACGTCAACACCGGCGGCGTGCTCTGGCGCGCTCAGGCCACCGCCGAGGGCGAGAACCGGCAGGGGACCCAGGGCACCATGTACGGTCCGCTGCGGGCGTACCGGCCCGGTGAGCGGACGCGGGAGGTGTGGTTCCGGGCTCTGACCCGGCCCGCCGTCCCGGCGGGTGCGCCCAACTACCCGTACGGGACACCGGTCAACCGGTGGCACGACACCATCCGGGTGGCCGTGCCGCAGTACGCCGACGGGGCCGTCACGGCGTACGGCTGGATCGACGGCGGCTCCGACCGGGCCCGGATGACGCTGCGCCGGGGTGACCGGGTCGTCGGCACCACCAGCGGGTCGTCGCAGCAGTTCACGGTCGGCCCAGGCAACCGGACCTACCACCTGACCCTGGACGTCACCCGGGACCGGTTCCCGGACCGGGTCTGGTGGACCACTTCGACCGCGACCTCCACCACGTGGACGTTCCGCTCCGGGCGGCCCAGGGGCGAGCAGCCGCAGGTGCTCACGCTGCCGCAGCTCCGCTACGACATCCGGACCGACCTGTCCAACGCGGTCCGCGCGGATCAGCCGTACCCGCTGTCGCTCACCCCGGGCTACCAGCCCGGCGCGACCGGGCCCGGCCGGTTCGAGGTCAGCGTGTGGGTGTCGTACGACGACGGCGCCCATTGGCGGAAGGCGCCCGTCCGGGGCACCGGAAGGGTGACGGCGACCCTGCCGGCGGCGCCGGCGGACGCGGGGTTCGCCACGGTCCGGGTCACCGCCACCGACCGCGCCGGCAACCGCATCGACCAGACCATCACCCGGGCCTGGAAGGTGCTGCCCTGATCTCACCCGTCGGACGGGCCGGCCGCGTCACCGCGGCGGTGCGGGCCCGACCGGCACCGTGGACAGCGCTGCTCCGGTCGCTCTCCACGGCCGGCGGTGCCGGGCGACCCCACCCTCGTCGCCCGGCACCGCCCACGCGTCCGCCATCGGCGGATCGCCGCCGCCACTTCAATGGGCGGCGCCGAACCACCGTGGCAGCTGGGCGAGCAGGTAAACCGCACGGACCTTGACAAGATCACCGCCGTCACCGGCGGTGGCGTGCTCATCGCCAAGGACCCCGCAACCATCGGGGACGTCTTTCTCAAGGCGATCTCACCGCGCCCCGCGCAACGCTAGGAGACTTCTGGCCCCGCCAGGCGCGGGGTCGGTCCGGATCCTTGGCGCCATGCACAACCCACGGTTCGCCGCGATGTGTAAGGGTTGAAGCAGCCCTTAGTGGACGCGAGCGACCTAGAGGATATCGGGCTCTTCACAGAAGACGGTGTAGTCGGGGTCGGAATCCGCCGGTTTCCAGCAAGGACCGGGCGATGTAGTTGGTCAGGTTGCGGAACCCGAGCGCGGAGCCGCGTAGGTGTTCGAGCCGTCCGTTGAGCGCCTCGGTGGGGCCGTTGGACGTGCCGGGCCGGTCGAAGTAGGCCAGCACGTCCACGGCGCGCTTCTTTAGCGTCCGCCCGAGGATGATGACCTCGCGGAGGGCGGCTGGGACGCCGTGGCTGACCGAGTGGATGAGTGTCTGCATCCTCATCTTCCCGCGGGCACGGTTCGGCTCGCGGTAGGCGGCGATCATCGCCTGGTAGACACCCCAGGTTGCCTCGACCTCTACGTGCTGCTCCTCGACGAACAAGGCTCGCAAGCGTGCCGACTGTTTTTCGGTCAACAGGTCCGCGCCGGTGTGCAGCGTTTGCCGGGCGCGGTACAGCGGGTCGTTCTTGCGACCTCGCTGACCATGGATGTCGTTCTGATCCCGGCGCCGGCACCGGTCCAGCGCATCGCCCGCCAGCCGCACGACGTGGAAGGGGTCCATCACCGCGACCGCGTCGGGGAGTTCCTCGGTGGTGGCGGTCTTGAACCCGGTGAACCCGTCCATCGCGACTACCTCGACACCGTCCCGCCAGACCTGCGGTCGGCCGGCGAGCCATGCCTTGAACACGTGCTTGGAGCGGCCTTCGACCATGTCTAGCAGGGCCGGTACCGGCACGCACGGCGGTCAGATCGATGAGACGGTGACGAACTTGTCTCCATGCCTGGTGTGCCGCCAACAGTGCTCATCGACCCCGACGACGCTGACACCGTCGTAGCGGGTCGGATCGTCGATCAGCGCCCGCTGCCCCTCGGCCAGGACGGCGTCGTTGGTGGTGTTCCACGACACTGCGAGGCCTTCGGCGACCCGGGCGACGGTCAGGTGCTGGACTACCAGGGCCTCCAACGCCCAGCGCAGGGCTCGGCGGGACAGCTTCGCTCGCGGCGCCGCGGCCCGGCTGGTGTCCTGGCGCCACACGTGTCCGCAGTCGCCGCACCGGTATCGGCGGACCGTGACCAACAGCGTCGTGGGTCGCCACCCGAACGGCTCATGCGCCAGCCGCCGGACCACGGTGTCCCGAGCCACGCCCTCGCAGCCGCAGTCCCGACACCAGCGTTCATCAGAGCCGTCCACGGGGACGACCCGGCACGCCAGGACCGCCCGACCAGGCTCCAGACGCTGCCCGGTGACCTCCAGGCCGAGCTCGTCGAGCCGGCAGAAGGTTGTCAGATCGGCAGGCGCGAAGGACAGATCAGCACCGGCGGAGCCGGCTGCAGGAGTAGCGTCGCGCAAGTCGAGGTCTTCCGGATAGGCCGCGTGAGAACTCATCATCGAAAGACCTCGACCCGTATCCCGACGAACGACACGCCGCAGACCTGAAGAGCCGCCAAGCGCTCGCCGCAACGTTGAAGGAGGACTGCCCGTTGTGCGCCGAAAGGGTCGGCTTCGCTCTGGTCATCGATACGCATAGCCATCGCTCCACATAGGTATAGGCCGTGGGCCCACGAGCACGGCGGGCGATGACGGGCGGGCTACTCAACCGCACCTGGACCGGAGTCCGCAGTAAATCCGACAGCTCCCGTCCGGCGGTGGCCCGCCCCGAGGCGCGACGACACTGGTCTCGGCTCATGGCTGTCTTACCCGCACCTGCGGGACGATCGTCAAGCGGCCCCAGGACTCGACGCCGCGGTGCCCACATTTGATCGTCACCTATCGGCACATTGGCGGGCATGTCCCGTGGCGGCACGCCTGAGCGTTCTGGGGCCACCGGGCACCTGCTGAAGTGCGACCAGAGCTGTCGGCCGTCGCGCGGCGACGGCCGACATGCCACGACGAATTCCGTCAAGCCGTAGCTCGCGTGGGCCGGTATCGCAGGGCGACCGCCCCCGACCGGAACTCATGGCGATCCACGAGCTCAAGCTGGATGCGCTTATGCAGACCGGCGAGCAACGTCGGCCCTTGTCCGGCAAGGACCGGCTGCACAAGGAACTCGTACTCGTCGATCAATCCCAGATCCGCCAACGCCAGGGGCAGCGTCACGCCACCCACCCACAGGCCCACGCCCGGCTCCTGCTTGAGCCGCTCAACCGCTTGCCCTAAGTCGCCCCGTACCAGGTCGGCGTTCCAGTCGACCCCGCTCAGCGTGCTCGACACGACGTACTTCTTGGCCCGGTCGATGGTCTCGGCGAACGGGATCTGCCACTCACCCATCCAGTCAGGCCACGTTCCCGTGGCCGGACGCCGCCACGCCGACTGCATCATCTCGTAGGTCACCCGGCCGAATAGCAGGGCATCGGCTCGTTCCATCTCAGCGGTCCAGTAGTGCATCGACTCCTCGTCCGGGGGGAGCCCTGCCTCGTGATGGCAGCAGCCGTCAAGCGTCACGTTGATCGAGTATCGAAGTGGTCTCACCGAGAGGTCCCCCTTGATGCGGCTGCCCAGGTGCAGGCGGACTCGGCGGTCAAGTCGGACTGGGCTGCGAGCTCGGGCGACGTCTCCCACGGGGCCATGGGTTCATAGAGTTGCCAGCCGTAGAGGTGTGGCCCGAGCGGGCGGATGAGGTTCGTGGGGTGCACGAATAGCTCGTCGGACGGCGCTCTCCGGTCGAGGCTGCCGTGCTCGTCCTCGATCAAGAGGTCGAGGGAGCCGTTGGTGAAGTAGACGAGGTTGCCCATGCTCACGACACCGCCATCGTCGCCAGGTGGGCGTCGAGTTCGGCGAAGCTCTGGCGCCAGCCCTCCTCGGTTGCTCCGCTGACGTGCGCCGGCAGCCACTGGCGCACCTCGAGGCGGGTGCGCCCGTCGGGCTCGTCGTAGAACTCGAACCGGAACCGTGTCTCGAACGCCCCGAAGCCCCCCGGAAGGCGGCCACGCACGCACATCACGCCGTCGAGCACCCTGCCCTCGGCGACGTTGGCGAGGTCGATGTGCACCTCCGCCCGGATGGACGGGTCGTCGGGGAACACCTCCACGAACCGCTGGTAGCCGCCGGGTCGGACATCGAACTCCATCTCGTCGAGCGGCCGCACGCTGCCGGTCGGCCCCCACCAGGCCGCCACCTGCTCCGGGTCGGTGAAGGCCCGGTAGACGAGGGCCCGGGGCGCGTCGAATACGCGCGAGATGGAGAGGTCGGGTGTTTCGGTGGTCATCGGTTCTCCTGCTCCTGTTGAAGCGTGGCGAGGTGGGCGTCGAGGCGGTCGAAGGACGAGTCCCAGAACCCCCGGAAGCGCTCGATCCAGACGGCCGCCTCCCGGAGCGCCGCCGCCTCCAGATGGCTCCGCTGCCATTTCCCCTCGCGCGAGCGTGAGATCAGGGCGGCACCCTCGAGCACCTTCAGATGCCGTGACACCGCCGGCATCGAGATCGGCAGCGGCGCCGTGAGCTGCGTCACGGTGGCGTCGCCGACCGTGAGCTCGGCGAGGATCGCCCGCCGGGTGGGGTCGGCGAGCGCCGCGAACACGAGGCTGAGCTGATCAGTGGCGGTCACCTCGTTCATTTAACCAGCTCGTGAAGTGTTCATCAAGGCACCGGTCCGAACGAGTCGGCGGCCAATGAGCGCAAGCGCCACATCTCGGCGCTCTTCGCAACGACCAGGACAGCGCAGATCAGGTCATCTGCGCTGCCCCCGACCGTCGGCTTGGGACAGCCGACCTGATCGCGGCCGAGCCGCTACCAGTGGCTCTGAGCTGAGGCCGGTCGCCGCACCGGTAGCGGCGGATCGTGACCAGCAGCGTCGTGGGGCGCCAGCCGAACGGTTCGTGCGCCAGCCGCCGGACCACGCTGTCGCGCGGCGCGCCTTTCTCGCGACCCCAGCGCTCATCGCGGTCCGCCCCGGGATGACCCTGCACGCCAAGACCGCCCGGCCCGACTCGAGGCGTTGCGTTGCCCCCGTGACCTTCAGCCCGAGCTCGTCGAGCCGGCAGAGCGCCGCCAGATCGGCAGGCCCGAAGGATCAGACCACAGTCAGATCAGCACGGCGGATCCGGCGTCAGGAGGAGCGTCGGGCACGTCGAGGTCTTACGGATGGGCGGTGTAGGAACCTTCATCCTTGGAAGACCTCGACCTGTCTCGTCGCGCCGACGAGCCGACACCGCCAACGAAGCGATCACACCCTCGTCTGTGAAGAGCCGGATTGCAGGGCGAGCAACGGATCGGCATCTCAACCACGACGATCCAGCGATCGGACTACGGCGTTGGCGCCACTGCCGGCCAAGGTCAGAAGATCATCGTAGGCGACAAGATCACCGTCCAACTGGACATCCAGGCCATGCTCGAATCCCGGCCCTGACCGCGCAGTCCCTCACCACCGCGACTTCTCTCTCAGTCACGGACGGGCGCTCAAGTGTTTTCTCACACGCGCTATTCGGAATGTCCGGACACTCCGAGGGCTGCTGCTGGGTGGTCACGCACCGCAGCGCGCGGATCGCGGCAGAAGCGTGCACCCGCCCATAAGCGCGGGCTCAAAAGACGCCCGGAAAGTTAGCAACGTGGTCTGCGATGCGGTTCGGCTGAAGCAGCTTTTACCGGGCGTTCGAGGGGCGCGACGCGGCGTCGTGAAGGTGGAGAGCCAGAGCCCGTCACTCATATCCCATGGCCGGGATGACCTTGCCGAGTGCTTCTTCGATGAACTCGCGGGTTTCGTCGTCGAATTGGCCGTTGCGGTTCGTCAGCTTGTGCGACTGAAACGTTGAAGGGGTGGCGAAGTCGTCGACGTCGAGTCGTTCGAACAGGGCGCGGCGCTGCCCGGGCCAGTCGGCTGCGAGATCTTCCGCTTTCACCTCGATGTATCGCCTGCCCGTCAGGTCGACCGTGTTCTTCCAGGTGAGCCATCGGTGGTAGACCGGCTCGAGGTAGGCGAGCGCGCCGTCGACGGTCGGCGGCGCCCATGGCTGGGCCAGGTGGGATGCGAGCACTGAGACCGGGTGACGCTTGATGTGCACGATGGTCGCTTCGGGGACCAGTTCCCAGAGGAACTCCATGCACAGCAGGTTGAACGGTGTCTTCTCGCACCAGGTCGGCTTGCCCGCGTCGGCGGCTGCTCCGCCGAACACGGTGTCGATCAGGCCCCGCAGGATTCCGAGCAGTTCGCCCCGGTCGCTGAAATACCTGGGAAGTACCCGCCGGCGGCTCAGCGGCTCGAACGGCCCGGCAGGCCGGTCGGCGTTCCCGAAGCCTTCCGCGGGCGCAGGTTCGTCGTATGTGTACGCGATCAACTGCGGCCAGAGCTGGTGCACCGCGTCCCGGTAGCGCCGCTCGCCGACCAGCTCGGGAACGGTTTTGCCGCGATCGTCGCGCCGGCCGGGCACTCGTACGGTGAGGATGTCGCTCAGCCGGTGCAGGGCATCCTCACCGACGATGGGGTCGTATCGATCGGTCAGCGCGTCGGCCAGGTCCCGCAGGCCACCCGGGTCGATGAGAAACCGGGTCTCCATGGGAATCCGATGGATCAGCGGATGTTCGCCGATGATGTCGGCGATCCGTGACGTTCCCGAACGACCCGTACCCGCAACGAAGATCGGTGAGGGGAACGGCATGGCGAGCAGTCAAACTCTCAGCCCAGCGCCTGCGCAAGCCAGTTATCCCCTTCACCCGCTGCCACGGGGCCGGACCCGCACCCGCCGCGCCGAGTACGTGCCGGACGACCGCCTCCAACAAGCAAGCAACGAATTATCGAAGGAGGCCGACAAGGAGCTGAAGGAACTGGTCGCCTCCACCGGCACCACCCTGATGGACCTGCACGGCATCGGACCCTCCGGCGCCGCCCGGCTGCTGGTCGAGGTCGGCGACATCACCCGCTTCCCCAACCGGGCCCACTTCGCCTCCTGGAACGGCACCGCCCCCATCGACGCATCATCCGGCGAACAGGTACGCCACCGGCTCTCCCGCGCCGGAAACCGACAGATCAACCGGGTGCTGCACATGATGGCCACCGTCCAGCTCCGCAACCCCACCGAAGGACGCGCCTACTTCGACCGCAAGAAAGCCGCCGGCAAGGCATCAATGGAAGCGATGCGCGCTGAAACGGCGCCTGTCCGACATCGTCTACCAGCGCATGATCAACGACGCCGCGGCCACCGTGGCGACGGGCCCGGGAGGACACCGGGGAACGACAACAGACTCCAGCGTGACCAACTCGCATCCCCAAGCCGGCTCTTCGGAGAAGTCACTTCCCGGACCCGCCGACACCCAGGATAGACCCCCGCTCCCGACGATGTCTTGACACAGAGAGGAGCCATGACAGGACGACGTTGGTCGTGGCCGAGGTGCTCGGTCGCGTAGGCGAACAGATCTTCGCGAACAGCGGCCCGGTCCCACGCGGACCTGTTGAGCAGCCGTTGCATGTGGTGCCGCCGGCGGCCTCGGCCAGGGTCCAGCCGTTCTTGCTCGCCAGCGGCGACAGCAACCCGGCCAGGTAGCTCAGCGCCTGCCGGCGCGGCTCCGCCCGCCCGAATCGGTGCGCGAACCGCGCCGGCAGATCGTCCAAGCCTGCCCGCCAGCCCACGATCTCATCTATCAACAGAGCACGGGAGCCTGCCCGCCCTGCGACCGACCACAACAGACCGTGCGGCCACGCAACCCATCCGCCGATCAGCATCGACGTCCGCAGCTACATGGCCGGTACAACTCGGACGTCGATCATCCCGATGAGCCGCCAAAACTCCAGGTCAGGCAAAATGCGGCTCGAGTACTAACCCGAGCGCGCCAACCCACCTTTGCCGGTCGAGTTGTGGATCAGCAGTCCCATGCCGAAGTCTCGCGTGATGCAGGCAAGCCACCAACGCCGGGGATACTCCGACCGACCGACGCCAAGAAGCGCAAGGACTCGAAGTCCGGCAAGCAGTACGTCGCCAACACCGGGCCGGCCAGGCGCGCGCGCCGGAACACCGGGGCCGTGCCGCTCACGGAGATGCCGGTCGCTGAGGCGACCCGACACGTCCGCGACCTCGACGCCGGTCAACTCGGGGCGGCGCTACGCGCGGTACGCGCCAGGAAGGGCCGCAGGACACTCATCCAACGACTGCAGTCGGCACTCGACCGCCGCTGACTGGGGCCAGCAGGCTTCGTCGACCATGGCGTTGTGCGCGGCTCGGCGACCAGGACGACGCGCAGCAAGTCCGTGACGCCGGTGCTGCCGCTTCCGGCAACGCGACCTTCGCAGCGGCGTGTCGGGGACCAGGCCCGTCTACAGGCCCTGACCGTGGACCTGATCTGGGCTGTCGACGCTGCTGTGACGATTCTCGTGCTCGGCGATGACCAGCCGGGTCTCGTAGGCTCGGACAGTGGAAAGCAGTCGAGGGCGGATCACGGCGCAGATGTTGGATGCGGCGGAGAACGCCTCCCCGGTCGAGGCGGTCGAGGCGGTCACCGGGAACTCGGTGCGGCGCTGCACGCACGTACCGTCGCCTTCTTGATCGCGGACCTCAGCGGCCGGGCGCTGGTCCGGATGACCCACGTGCCGCTTGACGGGACCGGTGAGGGACGCCGGGGCGGTGATGAGGTCGCCACCGTGATGCCGTTCGACGGCGGGCCCGCCGAGCAGCCGCTACGCACCCAGACGGTGCGGGTTGTCACGCAGCCTGACAGGTGGACGGTGTTGGCGCCGGTGACCGACCGCGGTGAGGCGATCGGCCTGCTCGAGATGATCCTGCCGGACGAGCCCGCCCCGCGGGCGCTGGAGGAGATCGCCCGCACGGCGCACCTGTTGGCGTTCGTGGTGATCGCCAACCGGCGGTACACCGACCTCTTCGAGTGGGGGCAAACGCACCACCCCGTTCACCCTGTCCGGGGAGATCCAGCACCGCCTACTGCCCGCCTCGTTCACGTGTGAGGCCAGCGCGTTCACCTTGTCCGGTCGGCTGGAGCCGGCAGCGAGTATCGGCGGGGACACCTTCGACTACAGCCTCGCCCGCGACGTGCTGCACTTCAGTGTCACCGACGCGATGGGCCACGGGGTGGCCAGCGCGCTGACGGCCACCCTGGGCGTGGGTAGCCTGCGCAACAGCCGCCGCCGCGGGGTCGGTCTGGTGGAGCAGGCCGACGCCGCGAATGCCGACGTGGCCGAACACGCCACCGTGCCCGGCAGCTACATCACCGGGGTCCTCGGCCGTCTCGACCTCCGCACCGGGGTCTGCGCGCTGCTCAACGCCGGGCACGTGCCGCCGCTGCTGGTACGCGACGGAGACACCCGGGCGCTGCCGCTGCCGGCCAACTTCCCCCTGGGTATGTTCGCCGGCGCCGGACACCGCGCTGGCGAGATCGAGCTGCGGCCAGGCGACCGTTTGGTAGTGGTCACCGATGGAATGCGGGAGCGGAACGCCGCCAACCTGGATCTACCGGCCATGTTGCGGTCGATCACCGGTCTGCATCCACGCGAGGCCGCCCGGGCGTTGGCCAACGCCGTACTCGAGGTCAGCGGACCGGCTCTGGCCGATGACGCCACCCTGTTCATCCTCGACTGGCACAGCGGGCACTGCGAAGACCGGCGTACCAGCGCCGGCGCCGACCAGGAGCGTGCCAGCACCCCGCTGCCCGACTGACTAACGGCCTGTCGCGTGGTCCGTGGACGGCACTTCGGCTTCAGCCGCCTGCACACTGTCATAAATGCCGATCACTCGATTCACCGACGTGACCGTCAGGACACTGCGCACGACGGGCTGCACCGCGGCGAGGCACAACCGACCGCCGACATCACGCAACGCCTTGAACATCACCACCAGCGCGCCCAGCCCGCTGGAGTCCATGAACCCCACCCCGGCCAGATCCACCACCACCTGGCGGTCACCGGCGTCGACCAACCGTTGCAGGCCGTCGCGCAACCGCGGGGACGTCGCCATGTCCAGCTCGCCGCGCACCTCGAGCACGGTGCAACCCCGGCCCGGCCGGACGGACAACAGCAGATCCACAACAACCCTCCCCTACGCCGATGACCCCCGCCTACCATATTCTGCCGGTAGGTGAACCCGTCGGCCGGCGTACGTCGAGCCGACACACTGACCGTTTCACCTCCGCAACCCCGGGTAGGGCTGATCCACAACCGGAGCATCGCGCCTCAGGGTGACGCAGTCCTCCGGCGGGTCAGGCACGGGCCGGGGAGGAGCTATGTAGTGCGGGTGAGCATGACCCTGTCACTCCCGCGTCAAGCGTCCTCGGTGACCCGCGCCCGCCATGTACGCACCACCCTGCTGAGCCTCACCGATGTCACGGAGGACTCCCGTGGCCACCTCGCCGTGCTGATCACCGAGGCATGCGCCAAGGCGGTGATGCACGCCGATCCCGACAGCGCCGTCGACATCACCATCGTCATCGAGGACGACGTCTGCCTACTCGAGGTCGGCAACCGCGGCAGTACCCCCAATGGCGCTGGACTCGACGCCGAACTCCCCGCCCCGCTTACCGTCGGCGGCCGTGGGCTGCCCTTGATCGCCGCACTCGCCGACACGGCCGCCTTCGTCGCCGGGCCACCGGACCACGTGCTGCTACGCATCACCAAACACTCACCGACGCACGAGCATCACCGATCCGATGACCGGCTGCTGCCCACGGTTGGACGCCACACGCCATCCGCGGCGCCCGGGCACGGCGGCCGACTGGCGGCCCGTCGGACCCCGGTCTCGCACCGCCACCCGGCTGGCGGCCCGGAGGGGAAGAGGTCCGACGAGCAGGAGTACGGCTGGCAGGCCGAGGTGATTCGCGCTGGCGGGCCAGCCGGCTCACCGCCCGCCGGCGGCCTCGCCCGACGGTGGTCCGGTCAGTCGCGTTGCCCGCGTCCCTGCTGCTGGTTCTGGTTCTGTCGCAGAGCTTCCTCGAGTTGGTCTTCCAAAATGATGATCCGGCAGGCGGCCTCCAGGGCGGTGCCCTGGTCGACCATCTCCCGGGCCCGGGCTGCCAGCCGTAGCTGGTAGCGGGAGTAGCGGCGGTGCCCGCCGGCAGAGCGGTGCGGGTTGATCAATTTCGCCTCGTCCAGGCGGCGCAGGAAGTCCTGCGTGGTGCCGAGCATCTCCGCGGCCTGGCCGATGGTGTAGGCCGGGTAGTTCTCATCGCCGAACATGTCATCGGGGTTCTGCCCCATGTCACCTCCACGTCGAGGGCCCCGGCGCGTAAGCGCCGGGGCCCAGGGTTACGGGTCAGAACACCATCTACCGACAGGAACGTCGGCTTGTCGTATCCGCACCAGCCGCAAGTGAAGGCTTCGGGTGCGAGGATCGCATAAGCGTGACCGGAGACCACCTCTCGTTCGATGGAAACTGCGGTGTCCGCCCGGCCTGACATGACGGCCGACGGCGGGCGATCCAACGGTGTACGGCCCTCCCCTTTCCTCTTCTTTCTCTTTCCCGTGCTGACGTACGGTCCACCGGTGCCGGAGCCCACGCGACTTCATGGCCCCCACACATACGGCGAACAACAGCTGGAGCCTCGAAAAAGCAACGGCCCCACCTGCACCCCGGCGCCTATCCCGTCGGGGACTGACGTGCTCCTACTACCTCTCGGGAGGAACGGGGAAACCGTTCCCGCCCCTCGCTGCCCGTCGTGACCTCACCCCGGACAGCCCGTCTGCGTCTTGACGGATCTTCACTCTCGACTCGAAGAAGAGTATTCCACACCGTCGAAGATGTCTAGTCGTCCCAGCCTAGATTTTTTTGACCGCCGGCCGCCAGGATGACTGGGCCCGCCGAGCAAGCATGACGAGAGCCGCGGCACCAGCGGTGATGATCATCACGGAAGCTGAACTCTACCCTCTCCGGACGGTAGGTTCGGTGCAGGTCGTCGAGGTGCGGCTACTGGCCCCTCGCGGTCTTCTCCCGGGCGACGGTGCCCGGAAACGGTCCGGAAACGTCCGACCGGTACTGATGTGCACGTAAACGCCGTTCCCCGCGTGGGGCGCGGCATCGCGTGTGCGCCTGGCGCACACCCTGAGCGGAAACGGCTGTATGTCTTCTGTGCTGTCCGCGGCCCTCCGGCCGCGTCTGTCCCGCCCGTCCTGGCTGTCGCCGAAGGTGTTCCGCACCGAGGTGCTCGCCGGTCTGGTCGTCGCTCTGGCCCTGATTCCCGAGGCGATCAGCTTCTCGATCCTGGCCGGGGTCGACCCGCGCGTCGGGCTGTTCGCCTCGTTCACCATGGCCGTGGTCATCGCGATCTGTGGCGGCCGCCCGGCGATGATCAGCGCCGCGACCGGCGCGATCGCGCTGATCGTCGCGCCGCTGGCCAAGGAGCACGGGCTGGACTACCTCATCGCCGCGGTGATCCTCGGCGGCGTCATCCAGGTGCTGCTGGCCGTACTCGGGGTGGCGAAGCTGATGCGGTTCATCCCGCGCAGCGTGATGGTCGGTTTCGTCAACGCCCTGGCCATCCTCATCTTCGCCGCGCAGGTTCCGTACCTGCTCGGGGTGCCGTGGCTGGTCTACCCGCTCGTCGGCCTGGCGCTGGCGATCATGGTGGGTCTTCCCCGGCTCACGAGGGTCGTGCCGGCTCCCCTGGTGGCGATCGTCGTGCTGACCGTCATCACCGTCGGCGCCAGCATGAGCGTGCCCACCGTCGGTGACCAGGGCGAGCTGCCCGACAGCCTGCCGACCCTCGGCCTGCCGCAGATCCCGTGGACGGTGGACACCCTGGCCCTGATCGCCCCATACGCCCTCGGGGTGGCGCTGGTGGGGCTGATGGAGTCGCTGATGACCGCCAAGCTGGTCGACGACATCACCGACACGCACTCCAACAAGACCCGAGAGTCCTGGGGTCAGGGCGTGGCCAACATCGTCACCGGGTTCTTCGGCGGCATGGGTGGCTGCGCGATGATCGGCCAGACGATGATCAACGTGAAGGCGTCCGGCGCCCGAACCCGGCTGTCGACGTTCCTGTCCGGCGTGTTCCTGCTCATCCTGGTGGTCAGCCTCGGTGACGTGGTCGCCGCGATCCCGATGGCCGCCCTCGTCGCCGTGATGATCATCGTGGCGGTGGCCACGTTCGACTGGCACTCGGTCGCTCCGGCCACGCTGAAGCGCATGCCCCTGGGCGAGACCCTGGTCATGGTCACCACCGTCGGCGCGGTCCTCGCGACCCATAATCTGGCCATCGGCGTGATCGTCGGTGTGCTCACCGCCATGGTGATCTTCTCCCGGCGGGTCGCGCACCTGGTGGAGGTCACCAGCGTGCTGGACCCCGACGGCGGCACCCGGATCTACTCGGTCCACGGTGAGCTGTTCTTCGCCTCCAGCAACGACCTGGTCTACCAGTTCGACTACGCGAACGACCCGCAGAACGTGGTCATCGACATGACCCACGCCCACGTGTGGGACGCCTCATCGGTCGCCGCGCTGGACGCGATCACCACGAAGTACGCTGCGCGGGGCAAGACCGTCGAGATCGTCGAGCTGAACAAGCCCAGCGCCGCGATCCACGGCACCCTCGCCGGCACCCTGAGCGGAGGCCACTGATGCCGGGCGTCGTGCGCGGCGCCGGGCCGGAGCACACCTGCGGTTCGGCCGCCGGGCGGCTCATGCAGATCGGCGAGGCCGCCGACCGGGTGGGCCTGAGCATCCGCACGATCCGGCACTACGAGGACGCCGGGCTGATCGTCCCGTCGGCGCGCAGTGAGGGCGGCTTCCGCCTCTACACCGACTCCGACCTCGACCGGCTCGCCGTGGTCAAGCGGATGAAACCGCTCGGCTTCACCCTCGACGAGATGCGGGACCTGCTCGGCGTCCTCGACGCCCTGCCCATTGCCGGCGAGGACGACCGGCCGGCCCTGCTCGACCGGCTCGGCATGTTCCACACCATCGCGGCCGCTCGCGTGACCGCCCTGCGCGAGCAGCTGGCCACCGCCGAGGGCTTCGCCGACACCCTGCGCCACCAGCTCGACCAGCACACGTCCCACCGCTGATCCGGCGCGACGCCATCGATGCGCGGCCGGGCACAGCGGCTAGGGCGCGCGCCGGACGGTGGCGACGAGGGCTACCAGAGCGGTGAACGCGAAGGCGGCCAGCACGACGACTCCAGTGCGGAAACCACGGATCCGCCGCCGCCCAGGCTCCAGGCGAGCCCGGCGGCGGCGGGCCCGACGGTGCATCCCAACGTGCGGGCCAGGTTGCTCACTCCCGCCGCCCTGGCCTTCGGCCGCACCGCCGAGCAGGTGGCCGCGGCGGGCACCACGGCGGAACTGGTGCCACACCGCGTGATGGCGGGCAACCACCCCACCACCTCGATCATCGCCCCCCGGCTGACCCCGGCCACCTTCGGACAGCTGGTGGCCCTCTACGAGCACATCGTGTTCACCGAAGGCGCGATCTGGAACATCAACCCGTTCGACCAGTGGGGCGTCGAGCTGGGCAAGGTGCTAGCCAACCAGCTCGCACCGTTGCTCGGCGCAGTCCAGGGCGGCCGCGGCGGCCAGTTCTCCTGGGTGGTGTCGGTGCCCATGAACGCCGAGGCGGACCACAGCTTCTCCAGGGCCTCCCGGATCGCGTAGTCGGGGATCACCCGGTTCGACACGTAGTCGAGGTAGTCGGCGACGTCGAGCAACCGCGGGATCGGCACCAGAGCGAAGTCCGGGTTGCCGGAAGTGCCCTCGGTGAGCAGGCAGGTGATCGACCGGCAGGTGGGGAAGCAGCACGGGACCGGGAAGAAGTCCGACGCCCGGAACCAGTCGGGGCGTTGCACGGCGATGCCGTGGATGATGTCGGAGTTGGTCAGTCGGGTGAGCGGGTCGAACTCCACGTGCCGTCCGGAGTGGGTGACCGGCTGGAACGACACGCTGCGCACGGCCGGGTGGGCCAGGCCGTAGTCGATGATCGCGCCGAGCTCGTGGTCGTTGAGGCCGCGCTCCACCGCCGCGACCAGGGTGACGGTCAGCCCTGCCTCGGCGCAGTTGTCCAGCGCCTTCTGCTTGACCGCCCGCAGGTCCCGGCCGCCGACCTCCCGGTGGGTGCGCTCGTCGAAGCCGTCGAACTGCAGGTAGATGTTCACCGCCCGGCCGGGTCGGTTGCGCTCGGCAAGGGCCGCCACGAACGCCCGGTCCGACGCCAGGCGGATGCCGTTGGTGTTGAGGTTGACCGCCTTGATCGGGCGGGCCTGGGCGGCGTCGACGAACTGCAGGAGTAGCATCGGGTCCGGCCGGCGCCGGCCCGGGCGGTACGGGCTGGCGGCGGGCCCAGCGGATCATCCAGGCCGCGTACGCCAGCAGCAGCGCGTCTTGAGCCAGCACCAGCCAGCTCAACCGCTGGGACAGATACCGGCCGAAGCAGCCGCAGTTGGTGACCTCTATTCCGCGCGCGAATGCCTGCGCACCAAGCGTCGCCCACAGCACCGACACCCCGGTGTAGATCCACACCGGGGTCAGTGCCCATGACCGCGGCCGGGTCAGGAACCACAGTCCGCAGGCCAGCTCCCCGGCCACCAGGACGAGAACAGCCCCCTCATCGCCGCCGGTTCGCCCGCCTGGTAGGCCGCCAGGATCTCCGGCATGTGCGTCCACGACGCCAGCTGCCCGACCGCCATACCGACGTACACCACGCCGAGGATGAGTCGCAACCACATACCTCCGACCGTACGGGCTGGATTTCTCGCCGTTCTGTAACCGCCGTACCGAACTCCCGGCCGACGTCCTCACCGACGCGACCTGTGCCACGAGCGGCAAGGGGCGGCGGTCAGTACCCGTTGGATGTCGCGGCGGAGGCCGGTGGGGCAGACTGGGCCGGTGCACCCGGACCTGACGCCGAACCCGCCGATCGCGCCCGCCAGCCGGCCGGCGCCAGCCTCGGCCGTGCCGGCCGAGGCTGGCCTGGCCCGGGTCCGGGCGTTCGCCGACGAGCTGGTGACCCGGCGCACGATCCGCGACTTCAGCGATCGGCCTGTCCCGGACGGGGTGCTGCGGGAGGCGGTCCGGGCCGCGGCCAGCGCGCCCAGCGGAGCGAACGTGCAGCCGTGGCGGTTCGTGGTGGTCACGGACCCGGCGACGAAGCGCGTTCTGCGCGAGGCGGCCGAGGCGGAGGAGCGCGAGTTCTACACCCGGCGCGCCAGCAAGGAGTGGCTGGAGGCGTTGGCCCCGTTGGGGACCGCCTGGCGCAAGCCGTTCCTGGAAACCGCGCCTGCGGTGATCGTGGTGTTCGAGGTCCATAAGGGTCCGAACTCGCCACGCCCGTACTACGTCAAGGAGTCGGTGGGCATCGCGGTCGGTTTCCTGCTCGCCGCGCTGCACCGGGCCGGGCTGGCCACGCTGACCCACACCCCCAGCCCGATGCGTTTCCTCAACACCGTCCTGGACCGGCCGGCGCACGAGCGCGGGTACCTGCTGATCCCGGTGGGCTACCCGGCCGACAACGCGACCGTACCGGCGATCGACCGCAAACCCCTGGACGAGGTGCTGATCTGGCGGTAGGAGCAGGTCCCGGTCCGGATGGGCAGCCAGGTCACCCTTGTCCAACGCGACCCCCGCCTACTCGACCGTCGGTGCTCAGCCTCGCCGCAGCCTCGGCAAGGTGAGGGCGTAGACGACGCCCAGTAGCAGGCCGTAGACCAGGTGGCCGAGCAGGCTGCGCCACGCGTCGGCGTTCACCTGGAAGATCATTTCGTTCTGCCGAGCCCCGGCCGGCATGATCAGCAGGACACCAAGGACCCACCACAACACCTCGTAGAGCAGACCGAGACCAGCCGACATCGCGAGTGTTGCGGCCCAGCGCCCGAACAGCACCGCGAAGATCGCCCCGAACAGGGCCGAGTTGGCCAGGTGGACCAGCCAGCCGACCGCGATCCACCCGCTGTCCACCAGCGTCGCCACCATCGGCAGCATGCCCCACGCCTGCATCAGCACGCCGAAGACGATTCCGCCGGCCTGGCCGCCGGCGTCTCTGGCGACGAGGCCGGCCGGCAGGCTCACCGTGCCCCTGGCGGCGTGTGCGGTCGTCATCGCTAAGCTCCTGATGTCCGCTGACCGGTGGGTAACCGGCAGACCGTTACGCCACTTACCGGTGGGGGACGCTGCCGCACCGGCGGTGATTGCATCGGGCGATCGGGCAGCGCTGCCGACACGATCCGATAGGTAATCTCTCGCTCATGATCGCGTTGCCCCTCGCCTCGCGTTCATGGCGCCTCCGCGCCGCGGCGGCCCTCGCGTCATGTCTTGCGGCCCCTCTTCGGATGGGCCGCCGTGAGGACGGTCGAAGCGGACGGAGGCGTTTGCCGCGTCGACGCCTTGTGCCCAGCTACGTTGCCAGCTGTGCCGCGGTCCATCCATTTCAACGGGAATGAGATGCCATTTGAAGGGAGTTGAGTGGTTAAAGCCAATCTGAGAGTTCTGGCCCTGATCATTGGCGCGTTCTTCATTCCACTGAGCCTGCTTGGATGCACAGAGAATGAGGAATCAGATGGGGAAACAAGGATCTTCGAAATTGACAACACGGAGGAGGTCTTCGGTAAAGCGGGTGAACGGGAGGTTACTCTCAGAAAGCATTATATGATTCTGAATCCACCCGAAGATCTAGTAGAACTGAAAGAATTGGTTGAAAAATACGGTAAGGATCACCCAATTGAAGGGGAAGCTAAAGTAGCAGAAGGCAAGAGCAGGAATTTTTACATGTACTTCTACAGGGAAAGCGACGATTTGCCAAGAGGCTGGCAGCCCGATGAAGGTTACTTAAATACGGATCGGTTAGAGCACCACAAGAACGATCTGATCGCATCAATAAACTGGTCAGATGCCGACCCGCAGAAGAGATACTATAGTTACGACAAAAGCAAGGAAGGGAAGATCCTGAAGCGGATGTATTTTATTGGAGATCGGCTTGTCGAGTGATGCCGATCTAAACAGAAATGCAGCCGTTGCGCCGAAATGAACCGGCCGGCGGATCACCCGGAAAGCGCCCAGTGCGGCAGCCGCCGTTCGGCATCATAACTGAGCCTTTTCCAGGCTGATCTTGCAGCTCAGGGCGGGTGCGGCGAGCCCGGAGATCGATGAGGGCGAGGCTCCAGGTAAGACAGCGCCGTAGCCGGCCGGGAGAACAGCGTGAGGCTGTCGTAGTAGTCCGGCCAGGATCCCACCGGTTCCGTACCGGCGTGCAGGACCACCGGACGCAGGCCGGCCGCCAGAGCGGCGCGGGCGGCGGCCAGGCCGAACTGACCGCCGACGATGATCACGGGTTCGGTTCGAGGAGTCACGCCACCGATCATATCGTCGTTTCGTTGAATGACAATATGATGATGGTGCGGGAGGGTGTGAGACATGGAGCAGTCGACGTCCGAACAGGCCCGGCCAGCGTGCGGGCCTGAGGACCAGAGCGGCGCGACCGCAGGGCTGACGGAGGACACGCGGGAGTTCTTGAAGGCTCTGGGCAGTCCGACTCGGCAGCGGATCATGATGCTGTTCGCGCAGGGCGCCGAACTGTCGGTCGGCGAGATTGCCGAGCGGGCGGGGATCAGCCAGGCTACGACGTCGCAGCAGCTGACCTTGCTGCGCCGGGGCCGGGTGGTGATGTCGCGGCGGGACGGCAAGGCCGTCTACTACCGGGCGGACCGCGACGGCGCGCTCGCCGCCCTGGCCGACCTGCAGTCGTACCTGCTGACCTGCTGCTGAATCCAAGCGGTCCGGCGGTGAAAACGACACGAGGGTGCCCTCCCTGGCGGGGAGGGCACCCTCGTCGGTCGGTGTGCGATTAGGCACCGATCTGGCGGCCGTCGAGGCGCCAGACGGTGATCACGGCGGGGCGGGCGAAGTCGCCGTGGGGCCAGGTGGAGGCGGGCTTGTCGAGGCTCGCGCCGTCGAGCTCACCCGGGTGCTGCCCGGAGACGAAGGCGGTGCGGTTGTCCGGTGCGATGTGCGCGGATGCCTGTTCGGCACCCGGCGGCACGGTGAGGAACTGCTTGACGTGCCCCCGCTCAGGGCCCTCGACGGGGACGGCGAAGAGACCGTCGTTGGATCCCAGGGCGTTGCCGTCGGTAGAGATCCACAGGTTTCCGTGGCGTCGAAGTCGAGGTTGTCCGGGCAGGAGATCGGGGACACCGTGGTCTTGTCGTAGCCGGCGAAGAAGGTCGCCGGGTCCGTCGGGTCGCCGCAGACGATCGGGATGGTCCAGGTGAAGGTTTCGGCGGCGTTGTCGCCGCCGTTCTCGGTGATCTCAAGGATGTGGCCGTGTTTGTTGTTGGCGCGCGGATTGACCTCGTCGGCGGCGGGCTGGCCGGCGGCGCCGCGGCGGGTGTTGTTCGTCAGGGCGGCGTAGACCTTGCCGGTGCGCGGGTTCGGGGCGACGTCCTCGGGGCGGTCCATCTTGGTGGCGCCGACCTTGTCCGCGGCGATACGGGTGTGGACGAGGACCTCGTCGATGCTCATACCCGGCACCAACGACCGGTTGCCTCGCGTCAGGGGTATCCACCGGCCGGCGCCGTTGAACGCCCCGTCGGCGGGCAGTATGCCGCTGCCGTCGATCTCACTGGCGGACGTGGCGCCGAACTGCGCCACGTACAGGGTGCCCGACTCGAGCAGGGTCATGTTGTGGCTGCGGGCGGCGGGGCTGTCACCGCGGCGCATCTTCTTGTCGGAGGCAGGTCCGAGGTCGTGTCACCGGCACGCTAGGGACACCAGATTGACCAGCGACGAAGGTGGACCCGACCGCGGGCGGGCGCCTCGGTGAACGGGACATGACGGGCGGCCGGGCCCCGGGTTCCTACCGGATCATCACTGCCGAGCCTGCCGCCAACGGCGCGCCTGCTCCTCGTCGACGGTGTAGTAGATCTCCTTGGGCAGACCCTCCGCGTGCCCGATGATCTTGGCGAACGGCAAACCGTAGCTCGGGTAGTCGTAGTGGGCGCGCAGGAGGCGGGTGAGTCCGGCGAACGCGCCGATGATCTTTCCCCGGGAAATGCCCGAGTTCGCTTCCAACTCTCCGACGCTGAACACCTTGCCGGGCTGTGTGGCAAGCGCGTCGATGACGGTGATGATGGTGCGGTGGGTGGCGCTTCGGCCTTGGCTCAGGCGCCGCAGGTCCTCGATAGGCCAGTGGGCGCCCCGATGCTCGGGCTTCCGCTCGGCACGGTGGCGGGACACGGGGCGTGGCCGATTCTGAGCGTCAAGTTTCGGCCAGCAGACGCGCGACGTGAGGCACGTATGCCACCGGCACGGCCACCAGGACAACGTCGCCCGCCGCCGTGGGATCTGTTACGGGCGGTTCGTCGGCTGCGTGGCCGGCAGGTTGCGAATCTGAGGGCGACGTCACGGCGTGATCGGGGTGGCGGACCACGCGGCCGGCGGCGGCACGAACCGGTAGCCCAGCCCCCGCACCGTCAGGATGATCGGCGGCTGGTTGCGGTCCAGCAGAAGCCGCTGACGCAGCCGTTTGATGTGCACGGTGAGGGTGTTGGAGCTGTCACCGGAGGTTCCGTTCCACACGGCGGCCAGCAGTTGCTCGCGCGTGACGGTCCGTTCGGCGTGCGTCATGAAGAAGTAGAGGAGCTTGAACTCCTTCAGTGGCAGGGCCACCGACGTGCCCCGCAAGCTGACCTCGAAGGTCGCGGGATCCACGCGCAGCCCGCCCAACTCGATGGGTGGATCGAGGGTCCCGACGGTCTCCGGCCGGATCGCGCGGAGAATCGGCACGACCTCCTCGACCCGGTATGGATGGCGCACACAGGCGGTCGCGCCGGCCTTCAGCGCGGCGACGGCGGCCTGCCCGTCATCATCACCTACACCAACAACGGTAGGGATTCCCGCGCGCTCGGCCAGCAGCCGCACCAATTCGGTGCTGCTCATCGTGCTGAGCCCGGCGGCGACGACAGCGGCGTCGGGTCGCAGGGCGCCAGCGCCCAGCAGGGCCTCCGCGGCATGTCGGAAGTGGTGCCCCTGCACCCGGTGACCGGACAGCTGTCCGACCAGGTCGCCGCCGACGCTCTCGTCGTCGTCGACCACGATCAGCACGAACCGCCCGTCGGATCGATGGTCACCCTTGGTGGCCTCGACGAGATTGTTCATCGGCATCGACACCGGCTCCGGATCAGGTTCAGGCCCTCATCAACGCTTCGTCGCCGCTGAGGACGGTCCATCGCACTGCAGGACACCGCGCGATCGGCACAGCTGGGACATCTGAGGTAACGGTGTCCTCGCACAAGGGTCGCGCAACCGCCTCCGGTGCGGCGTCGCCCGCGCGTGGCGACGCCGCACCGAAAGGACGGTCGGGATGACCTAGACGCACGGCACCGATTCCGGATGACGATATCCATGACCGACCGCTGCCCCGGGGGATCAGCCGAAGCGGCCGGTGATGTAGTCCTCGGTGCGCCTGTCGGCGGGGTTGGTGAACAGCTTGCCCGTCTGGCTGAACTCCACGAGCCGTCCGTGCCGTTCCTGCTTCTGGTCCACCTCCGCGGTGAAGAATGCGGTGTAGTGGCTGACCCGGGCGGCCTGCTGCATGTTGTGCGTGACGATGACGATGGTGTAGTCCTTCGCCAGCTCGAACATCAGGTCCTCGATCTTCGCGGTCGCGATCGGGTCGAGGGCGGAACACGGCTCGTCCATCAGAATGATCTCGGGCTTGACGGCGATCGTCCGGGCGATGCAGAGCCGCTGCTGCTGACCACCGGACAGGGACAGCCCGCTGCTCTTGAGCTTGTCCTTGACCTCGTCCCACAGCGCCGCGTCCCGCAACGCCTTCTCCACCAGGTCATCCATGTTGGCGACCTTCATGCCCGTCACCCGCGGGCCGTAGGCCACGTTGTCGTAGATCGACTTCGGGAAGGGGTTCGGCTTCTGGAAGACCATGCCGATGCGGCGACGCACCTCGATCGGGTCCACGTCCTTGGCGTACAGGTCCTGACCGTGGTAGGTCACCGAGCCCGCGACCCGGGCACCGGGGATCAGGTCATTCATCCGGTTCAGCGAGCGCAGGATCGTCGACTTGCCGCAGCCGGACGGGCCGATCATCGCCGTGATCTGCTTGTCCTGGATCGGCATGGACGTGCCGCGCACCGCCTCGTAGGCGCCGTAGTAGACGCTCACGCCGGACAATTCCATGACCGGGGCGGTGGACGTGGGCCGGTGTCCGGCGGTCTCGTTGTTACCGACGGCGGAGATGCTGACCGCCGGGCGGCTGGTGGTGCTGGGCTGGTTCACAGTGGTCACCTCTGCTTCGTTCGTACGGCGGTGTCGCGGCTCAGTTCTCACGGCGTTCGTCACCAGCGCTTCTCGAACCGGTTCCGCACGAAGATCGCGATCGAGTTCATGACGAGCACGATGCCGAGCAGCAGGACGATCGCGCCCGCCGCGAGCTCGGTGTACTCGGCCTGGGATCGCGTGATGAACGTGTAGATCTGGATCGGCAGGGCCGTGTAACGGCTGTCCAGCCCGTCGGGGTTGAAGGTGATGAAGGTGACCGCGCCGAGAACGATCAGCGGTGCAGCCTCACCGATCGCGCGCGACAGGGCCAGGATCGAGCCGGTCGCGATACCCGGCACCGCCGAGGGCAGCACCTGCCGGGACACGGTCTGCCACTTGGTGGCGCCGAGGGCGTAGGACGCCTGACGGATCGACTGCGGCACCGCACGGATGGCCTCCCGGGTGGCGATGATGACCACCGGCAGCACCAGCAGGGACAGCACGATAGCGGCGGTGATCACCGTGAAGCCGAGGCCGAGGGCGCGGGCGATGATGCCCAGGCCGAGGATGCCGAAGATGATCGATGGCACACCGGCGAGGTTCTGGATGTTGAGCTCCAGCAGCCGGTTGTACCAGCGGGTGTTGTCGGCGTACTCCTCGAGGTAGATCGCGCTGAGGATGCCGATCGGCAGGGCGATGAGCGCCACCAGCGAGATGATCCACAGGGTGCCGACGAGCGCGGACTGGACGCCAGCGGTGTCGAGGCGGCTGACCAGGCCGGTGGGCATCTCGGCCCAGAGCCGGGAGTCCAGACGGTTCCAGCCCTTCATGAGGACCCAGGCCAGCAGCGCGCTGAGCACGCCGAAGGCGATGACCAGGCAGGCCTGCATGGCCAGGCGGAAGACCAGCTCACCGGGTCGGCTACGGCGCTGGGTCAGCGCGTTACCCGGCGCGGAGGGCTCCGGCCGGGTGGCGGTGGTGAGGGTGGGGGCGCTCACTCGTAGACCTCTCTGAAGCGACGGACCATCCGGATCGACAGCGCGTTGAGCGCGAACGTGATCAGGAACAGCAGCGCGCCGACGGCGAAGACGGAGTCGTAGTCGAGCGAGCCGACCGGGATGTCACCGGAGGAGATGTTGGCGATGAAGGCGGTCATCGTGGCAGCGCCCTCGAGCGGGTCGAAGGTGACCTTGTCGGAGACGAGACCGCCGGCGATGGTGACGATCATCGTCTCGCCCACGGCGCGGGAGATGCCGAGCACGACCGCGGCGACGATGCCGGAGATCGCGGCTGGCACCACCACGCGGGTGGACACCTGCATCTTCGTCGACGCCAGGGCGTAGGCGCCTTCGCGCAGGCTGCGCGGCACGGAGGACATCGAGTCCTCGGAGATGCTGGCGATCGTCGGCACGATCATGATTCCCATGGCGATTCCGGCGATGAGCAGGTTCTGGAAGCCGGGCTTCCGGTCGCCGGGCCAGATCTGCTGCAGCAGCGGGTTGAGCGCGAACAGGGCCACGAAGCCGTAGACGACGGTCGGCACACCCGCGAGCAGCTCGATGATCGGCTTGAGCAGCTTACGGGTGCGCGGTTTGGCGTATTCGGAAAGGTAGATCGCCGAGCCGAGACCGATCGGAAGCGCGATGGCGATCGCGATGACGGTCACCACCAGTGTCGCGGCGACCAGCGGCAGCACGCCGTACGCCTTCTGGGCGAAGGTGGGCGTCCAACTGGTGCCGGTGATGAACTCGACGATGCTCACCGTTTGGAAGAACTTGATCGTCGGTTCGACCAAAGCGATGACGATGCCGACCGTGGTGACGATCGACACCAGGGCGGCGGCGACGAGCAGCACCTTGACGGTGCTGTCAACGGGGCGGCGCCGGCCCCGCCGCAGGGCGCTCCCTGCGGCGGAACCGGCGCTCGAGGTGCTGGTGGTCACGTCAGACCGCGGCCTTCAGAGCGTCGAACTCGGACTTCAGCGTGCCCTTCTGCTGCTCGGTCAGCGGCACGAACTTCGCCGCCTCGACGACCTCGTCGATGTGCTCGATGTAGTAGTTGACGAAGTCGGCGACCTGCGGCTTCTTGACGCCGGTGTCGCTGACGTAGATGAACAACGGGCGGGACAGCGGCTTGTAGGTGTTGTCCTGGGCGGTCTTCAGGCTCGGCTCGACGCAGCCGGCGCCACCGTCGACCTTGAGGGCCTTGAGCTTGGTGGCGTTCTCCTCGAAGTAGGAGAAGCCGAAGTAGCCCAGGCCGCCCTTGGTGCCGGAGACACCCTGCACCGTGACGTTGTCGTTCTCCGAGGCGGTGTAGTCGGTGCGGCTGGCTCCCTCTTCGCCGTTGATCTCATCGGTGAAGTAGTCGAAGGTGCCGGAGTCGGTGCCCGCGCCGAACAGCTTCAGCGGCTCGTTCGGGAACTTCGGGTCGACCTGGTTCCAGTTGTTGACCTTGGAGTTCGGCTCCCAGATCTTCTTCAGCTGGTCGACGGTGAGGCAGTCGGCCCAGGTGTTGTCCTTGCTGACCACCACGGTGAGCGCGTCGTTGGCGACGATCAGCTCCTTGTACTTGACGCCGGCGGCCTCGCACGCCTTCTTCTCCTCGTCCTTGATCGGACGGGAGGCGTCGGAGATGTCGGTCTCACCCTTGCAGAACTTCTCGAAGCCACCGCCGGTGCCGGAGGTGCCGACCGAGACGTTGACGCCGGACTGCCCGCCGTCCTCCTTGTAGAGGGTGGCGGCGGCCTCGCTCAGCGGAGCGACCGTGCTCGACCCGTCGACCTTCACCTCGCCGGAGAGCTTCTCGCCGCCCGCGGCGGGGTCGTTCTCGGCGTTATTGCTGCAGCCGGTAAGCGCGAGCGCGGCGAGCGCGACGCCGGCGAGGACGCGCCGCGAAAGCACCTTGCGGTTCACCAGGTAAGCCTCTCTATCGGGGTGCATCAGCCCGTCCGGGCCGTACGAGAGTCAAGGTAGGAGGGCTAGGTAGCCGGTCGGCCGGACGCAGGTGAACGAAAAGTGAACTCCCCGGCGCGGATCATGGCCAGGAGCGAAGGAAATGTGACCTTCCGGCGGGCGAGTGCCTTGATGTCCGAACGGAGAACTCCCGCTAGAGGCGGATGTCCCCCGTCACCAGGTAGACCACCTGGCGCGCGACGTTGACCGCGTGGTCTGCGTACCGCTCGTAGTAACGACCGATCAGCGCGAGGTCGATCGCCGACTCCACACCGTAGGGCCATGCCGAGACGAGCAGGGACAGCAGGCGCGCCTGAGCGGCGTCGACCTCGTCGTCGTCGAGCCCCAGCTGCATCGCATCGACCTGGTCACGGGTGGCCAGGACGACCGAGGTCTTGTCGGCGATGCGTGCCGCGGCGTCCGCCATCGCGGTCAGCACGTCCGACGCCATCGGCGGTACGACGGTGACGGGATGGCGCATCAACGCGACCTTGGCGATGTGCACCGCCAGGTCGCCCATCCGTTCCAGGTCCCCGGCGATCCGCATGGCGCAGAGCACCAGCCGCAGGTCGGACGCCACCGGCTGGTGGCGGACCAGCAGCAGCGGGATCATCGCCTCGACGTCCGCGCGCAGCCCGTCGAGCACCGCGTCGCCGCGCACCACCGCCTCCGCCGCGTCTCGGTCGACGTCGAGCAGCGCGGTGCTGGCGCCCCGGATCGCCGCCGCAGCGGTGCGGCTCATCGCCGCGAGGAGTCCGGTCAGCCGGTCGAGCTGCTCGTCGTAGCTGTCCCGGCTCATCGCGTCCCTCCCGTCCGCCGTGTCCTGGCGAGCCGGCCAGGCGACCAGCGGCAGGGCGTCCCGGCACGCCAGGATCGCCGGACCAGGCATGAACAGCAACGTACCCGGTTCGGCGTCACTCGGCAGGACCGGCAACTGCCCTGCCCGGGCGGCGTCCGGGCTTAGACGGTGCGGGGGCGCTGCCGCAGCACCCACTGGTGGGCGGCGACCTGGACGGCGTCGTAGGGGCTGCCCAGCGGCGGGGTGTAGGACAGGTCGAGGTCGCTGATCTGGTCGACGGTCATCGTGTGGTGCAGTGCGGTGGCGTAGACGTCGACGCGTTTGGCGACGGCCGTATCGCGGTGCCCGATCAGCTGCGCGCCGAGAAGGCGACCGCTGCCTCGGTCGCCGGTGACCGTGATGGTGATGGGCCGGGGGCCGGGATAGTAGGCCTTGTGGTCGTCGGCGGTCGTGCGGTGGCTGACCGGGTGGAAGCCGGCCTGTGCCGCTTCCTGGTCGCGTAGCCCGGTGCGGGCGGCGACCAGGTCGAAGACTTTGACGACCTGGGTGCCGACGGAGCCGGCGAAGGTGCGTCGCCCGCCGATGGCGTTATCCCCTGCCACCGTGCCCTGCTTGTGTGACGTCGACCCGAGCGGCAGGTAGGCGTCGGTGTCGAGGACGCGGTGGTAGGTGTGGACGCAGTCACCGGCGGCCCAGATACCGGGCACGCTGGTGCGCATCTGCCGGTCGACGGCGATCGCGTCCGCACGCCGAGCGCGACGCCGGCGGACCAGGCCACAGTGGTGTCGGGCCGCACGCCGACGACCACGAGCACCAGGTCAACGGACGCGCTGAAGGCGTCCTGCGGCTCGTTCGCGCGGTGGCCGGCGACGACCAAGCGACCGTTCGGCGCGCGATCGATGGCGGTGACGGCGATGCCCGTTCGGACCTCGACGTCGTGGCGGTCCAGTTCCTCGGCGACGAGGCCGGCGAGGTCCGCGTCGACCGTCGGGCAGGACCTGCGGCAGTTGCTCGACGACGGTGACCTTCAGGCCCCGGGCGTGCAGCGCCTCGGCCATCTCCAGGCCGATGTAGCCGGCGCCGACGATCAACGCGTGCCGGGGCGTCCGGTCGAGGGTGGCGGTCAGGCGCGGGTGTCGCCGATGGTGTGCAGCACGTGGACGCCGTCGGCAGGGCCGAGCTGGTCCAGGCCGGCGATGGGCGGGCGCACCGGCTCGGCGCCCGTGCCGATGATGAGGCTGTCGTAGTCCAGCCGCCGCTCGTCGCCATTCGGGGTGGTGACCGTGACCTGCCGGGCTGCGGGATCGATCGCGGTGGCCCGGGTGTTCAGCATCAGTCGCAGACCGGCCGCTTCCAGGTCGGCGTGGGTGCGGTGGGCGAGGTTGCGCCAGTCGGGGACGTCCCCGGAGATGTGGTACGGGATGCCGCAGATGGAGTAGTTCGGGTAGGCGTCGGCGACGACCAGCAGCGGTGCGACGCCGGGATCGAGTTCGCGGGCGCGCAGCCCCGCGGAGATCCCGGCGTCGCTGCCGCCGATGATCAGCAGCCGGGTCACGCCCGGTCCGGGACGAGTTCGCGGACGAGTTGCTGGACCCGGTCGCGGATGTCGTCGCGGATGGGCCGGACGGCCTCGACGCCCTTGCCGGCGGGGTCTTCGAGCGTCCAGTCCTCGTACCGCTTGCCGGGGAAGACCGGGCAGACGTCGCCGCAGCCCATGGTGATGATGACGTCGGAGGATTCGGCGGTGGCGTACTCCAGCAGCTTCGGGGTCTGGTGGGTGATGTCGATGCCGACCTCCCGCATGGCCTCGACGGCGGCGGGGTTGATCTGGTCGGCGGGCTCGCTGCCGGCGGAGCGGACCTCGACGTCGTCGTCGGCGAAGTGGCGCAGCCAGCCTGCGGCCATCTGGGAGCGGCCGGCGTTGTGGACGCACACGAACAGGACGGTGGGCTTGTCGCTCATTCCTGCACTCCTTGGTGGTGTCAGTTGGTGGCGGCGAGGTGGGCGGCGTTGCAGGTGGTGCAGCGCAACTGGCGTGCCGGTGGTTCGACCGTCACCGGCCGGTTGACGGGTGCGGTGCGGGTCAGGCGCACCTGTGTGACCACGACGTGGTCGCGGCAGACCGCGGCGCCGCACCCGGTGCAGATCCCGACGCCGGCGGCGCCGCAGTCCAGGCAGGTCATCGGATCGCCGACGGCGCGGTGATCTCTGGGAAGAGGCGGCGGCGCAGGCCGAGGCTGACGTAGACCAGCGCCACCAGGACCGGAACCTCGATCAGCGGGCCGACGACCCCGGCGAGGGCCTGACCGCTGGTTACCCCGAACGTGCCGATGGCAACGGCGATGGCGAGCTCGAAGTTGTTACCGGCGGCGGTGAACGCCAGGGTGGTGGTGCGCTCGTAGTTCAGGCCGATGGCCCGGCCGAGGGCGTAGGAGCCGGCCCACATGATCGCGAAGTAGGCGAGCAGCGGCACGGCGATCAGCGCCACGTCCCAGGGGCGGGAGGTGATGGCGTCGCCCTGCAGGGCGAAGAGGATGACGATGGTGAACAGCAGCCCGTAGAGAGCGACCGGGCCGATCTTCGGCAGGAAACGTCCCTCGTACCAGTCGCGGCCCTTGGCGCGCTCCCCCAGCCGGCGGGTCAGGAATCCGGCGAGCAGCGGGATGCCGAGGAAGATGAGCACGTTGACGGCGATGTCCCAGCCGGAGACGGTCAGCTCGGCGCCGGGCAGGTCGAGCCACTGCGGCAGCAGGGTGAGGTAGAACCAGCCGAGCAGGCCGAAGGCGAGGACCTGGAACACCGAGTTGAGGGCGACCAGGACGGCTGCGGCCTCGCGGTCGCCGCAGGCGAGGTCGTTCCAGATGATGACCATGGCGATGCATCGGGCCAGCCCGACGATGATCAGGCCGGTGCGGTACTCGGGCTGGTCGGCGAGGAAGATCCACGCCAGGGCGAACATCACCGCCGGCCCGACGATCCAGTTCAGCATGAGCGAGGAGAACAGTAGGCGCCGGTCACCGGTGACCGTGTCGAGCCGGTCGTAGCGGACCTTGGCCAGCACCGGGTACATCATGATCAGCAGGCCGAGGGCGATCGGCAGGGAGATGCCGCCGATCTTGACGGCGTCCAGGGCGCTGTTCAGGCCGGGAATCAGCCGCCCGAGCAGCAGACCGGCCACCATCGCCAAGCCGATCCAGATCGGGAGGAACTGATCGAGGCGGGACAGGCGGGCGACGACCACCTGCGTCCCGGTTGAACGCTGGTCGGTGTTGGTCATCAGCACTCCCTGCGGGCGTCGGAACGGGCGCGAGCGTGGCGCGCCATGTCGGTCAGGTGGCTGGCGGCGGCTTCGAGCGCCTCTGGCACCAGGCGGTAGTAGGTGAACCGGCCGCGGGGTTCGGCGACCACCAGGCCGGCCTCCCGCAGCAGTCGGAGGTGGTTGGAGATGTTGGGCTGCTTGGCGCCGGTGTCCTCCACCAGGTGACAGGTGCAGGCGGGCCCGTCGGCGAGCAGCGCGACGATCTGCGCGCGCAGCGGGTCCGCCAGCAACCGGATCACATCAGGCGCGTGTGATATCAGCACGCAATGATGTAAGCACGCCCGCGAGGCGTCCGTCCAATCGGCCCCTCTGAGCCGACAGGGAGCCTGAAACCGGACAAAGCCGTCCGTGTGCCTCCGCAGCTTCCTCTCGGAAGCAACAATACTTGACAGCGAGGGTTGAGTCGAAGGAGATTGAGTCAATGACAGGTGAGCGGAAGTCCCTTGAGGTTAGGGCCCGGATGCATGCGGCGCTGAGCGATCCCGCCCGGCTCGCCATCATCGACACCCTGCTCGTCGGTGACGCCTCCCCCGGGGAGCTGGCCCGGTGCATGGACATGCCGACCAACCTGACCGCGCACCACCTCAAGGTGCTCCAGGACAGCGGTCTGGTGGTACGGCACCGATCAGAGGGCGACCGGCGTCGCACCTACGTGCGGCTGGTGCCCGAGATGCTCAACGACCTGCTACCCGCTCCCACCCGGACCGCGCCCCGGGTCGTGTTCGTCTGCACGCACAACTCCGCCCGCTCCCAGCTCGCCGCCGCACTGTGGGCGCACCGCAGCAGCGTCCCCGCCGCCTCGGCCGGCACCGATCCCGCACCGCGTGTGCATCCCCGTGCCCTGCGCACGGCAGAGCGTCACGGCCTGGTGGTCGCGCACCCCCGCCCGGTGCACGTCGCCGACGTCGTCCGATCCGACGACCTCGTCGTGGCGGTGTGCGACAACGCGCACGAGAACCTCGGCAGCGATGCCGCGCACCTGCACTGGTCGGTGGCCGACCCGGCACCGGCCGACACCGACGAGGCGTTCGAGGCCGCCTACCGCGAACTCGCCGACCGCATCGACCGGCTCGCCCCTGCCGTCAGGGCCAGCGACAACACCTGACCACGGCGGCCGGGTACGCCACCCCTGCGGCACAGCCGGGCAAGAACGAAGGACGACCCATGGAGCTGGCCTGGCTGGCCGCCATCGTGATCATCGCGTTGGCTTTCGACTTCACCAACGGCTTCCACGACGCGGCGAACGCCATCGCCACCTCCATCGGCACGCGGGCGCTGACACCCCGCGTCGCGCTGGGGATGGCGGCGGTCATGAACCTCGTCGGCGCGTTGATCAGCACCGGGGTCGCGCAGACCGTCGGCGCCGGCATCATCGCCACCCCCACCGGCGAGGACGGACTCCTCGTCGTCTTCGCCGCGCTGGTCGGGGCGATCGGCTGGAACCTGCTCACCTGGTACTTCGGGTTGCCGTCATATGATCGGCTCGGAATGCCGCCCTACGCCTCCTCAAGCCGCTCAGGTCGCCCGGTTTGACCCCCGGCGGCACCACCTTTGGCGGCCTGTGGATGGCCCGGCGTGCTTTCGGGTTCGCTTTGTCAGGCATAGTCGCGCTCGCACGAGGCGTAGAGAGCAAGAACCGCTAGACGGCCAGACGCCACAAGAGCCCGCTCGTCAGGAAGCAGCTTCCAATCGTCATGCCCGTCGCGGCCGCGCTGGTACCGGTACACCACTACCCGGCAGTTACCACCCGCCTCGCTGGCTCCCTCCCCTTTTAGGAGTCCCAGGCAGCGAAGGATCCATCGGTGGGCTGAAGGGTAAGCGAAGGGCCTGAGAAAACCTGGGCCGGCTTGCGCCCACCGGCGAGGGCTCGTCCCGGCCGTGGGGCTCCGCCGGGGCGTCCGGGTCGCACCGGCGGTCGAGACCGTCGTCAGTGACGCCGCACCTGGCCCGGTGCCGGGGTTAGGAGGGAGTCGCTCGGGCCGTGACTGCCCGCCGGGTACTCCTGCAACGGCATC
Source organism: Micromonospora sp. R311 (assembly GCF_056780015.1). NCBI lineage: Bacteria > Bacillati > Actinomycetota > Actinomycetes > Micromonosporales > Micromonosporaceae > Micromonospora > Micromonospora sp. R311. The sequence goes on along the minus strand of NZ_JBSWCE010000020.1, from coordinate 91,352 downwards.
GCCCCCGACCGCCACGCGTCGAGCACCGGCTCCACGATGCGCCAGCATTCCTCGGCGGTGTCGCCCCGCACCGACAACGTGGGGTCGCCGTCGAAGGCGGCCCGGAGCACCTCGCCGTAGGGCGGCAACTCGCCGGGGCCGAAGTCGGCCACCAGGTGCACGTGATCGAGTTCCAGGGGGTTGCCCGGGCCGTTGATGTTGACGTCGAGGCCGAGCCGGTCCGGGCCGAAGCCGATCCGCAACCGGTCCGGCTGGTCGTACCCGAGGAGTCCGGTGGGCACCCGGGGCGGCTGCTTGAAGGTGATGACGGCCTCCTTGCGCTTGCCGGCCAGAGCCTTGCCGGAGCGCAGCCGGAACGGCACGCCCGCCCAGCGCCAGGTGTCCACGGCCAGCACCACCTCGGCCAGCGTCTCGGTCCCCCGGGTCGAGTCGATGCCCGGCTCCTCGACGTACCCGGGCAGCCGGCGCCCGGCGACCTCCCCGGCCGTGTACCGGGCGCGCCGGCTCCACCTCGCCGGGTCGTCGTCCCAGACCCGGGTGGCCCGCAGCACCTGGGCCTTGCGGCCGCGCAGGTCCCGGGCATCGAGGGTGGGCGGTGGGTCCATCGCTATCAGCGCGAGGACCTGCAGCAGGTGGCTCTGCACCATGTCGACCAGCGCGCCGGCGCCGTCGTAGTAGCCGGCGCGGCCCTCCAGTCCCAGGGGCTCGTCGAAGACGATGTCGACGCAGGCCACGTGCGCGGAGGTGAGCAGCGGCTCGAAGATTCGGTTGGCGAAGCGCAGCCCGAGGATGTTCACCACCGTGGACTTGCCGAGGAAGTGGTCGATACGGTGCACCTGGTCCTCGGGCACGAGCCCGGCCAGGATGTCGTTGAGCGACCGCGCCGAAACGGCGTCCGTGCCGAACGGCTTCTCCAGCATCAGCCGGGTCCCTGGCGGCAGGCCGATGCGGGCCAGCGCCGCGGCGGCCCGGGCGGTGATCGTCGGCGGCAGCGCGAAGAAGATCACCAGCTGGCCGTGGCAGGCGGCCAGCAGCCGCCGCAGGTCCTCCTCCCGGGTCACGTCGGCCGGCAGGTAACGGGCGGCGCGGATCACCTCGGTCTCCCGTGGTCCGTCCGCACCCACCGTGGCGAAGGAGTCGGCCACCCGGCGACGCCACTGCTCGTCGTCCCAGTCATCCATGCCGCTGCCGATCAGCCGCAGGTCGCGCTGGGCGCCGGTGGCCACCAACCGAGCCAACCCGGGCAGCAGCAGGCGCGCGGCCAGGTCACCGCTGGCGCCCAGCAACAGCAGCGTCTGGGGTACGTGGTCCCCGGCGGGACGGTCGGCCACGGAACCGGCGGCACTCGGGGTCGATATCGTCATACACCCACCTTGCCCCGCCGGTCGGGCGGGTACGTGCCTGTTGCGCGGACACAATCCCGTTCCGCGCGTCGAGACAGGCGCGGATCGGGGCGGGATCGGCATCCGAGAGTTGTCCCGTCCGGCTCGCACGTTGATCTTTGTGATGGCAGGCTGAAGTCACCTGCTCCGTCGGAGGGCCGAATGCCGACGGGTTGCCGATGCTTCAGAGGGAGACGATCGACCTGATGGCTGCGGACGTCACCACCACCGCCGAGTGGCAGGCCCTGCGCAGGCACGCCGAGGAGATCCGCGGAATCCACCTGCGCGACCTGTTCGCCGCCGACCCGCGTCGCGGCGAGCGGCTGGCCCTCGAGATGGCCGACTTGTACGTGGACTACAGCAAGAACCTGGTCACCGACACCACGCTCGGGTTGCTCACCGCGCTGGCCGATCGGGTCGGGCTGGCCGACCGGATCGCCGCGATGTTCTCCGGCGCGCATATCAACGCCAGCGAGGACCGGGCCGTGCTGCACACCGCGCTACGGCTGCCCCGCGGTGCCTCGCTGACCGTGGACGGGCAGGACGTGGTCGCCGGCGTGCACGAGATGCTGGACCGGATGACGGCTTTCGCGGAGAGGGTGCGCTCGGGGCAGTGGCGCGGACAGACCGGTGAGCGGATCCGCACCGTGGTCAACATCGGCATCGGCGGTTCCGACCTCGGGCCGGTGATGGCGTACGAGGCGTTGAAGGCATACCGCGACCCGAGCCTGACCTGCAGGTTCGTGTCGAACATCGATCCAGCCGACATCCATGACACGATCGCGGATCTGGACCCGGCGACGACGCTGTTCGTGGTGGTCTCCAAGACCTTCTCCACCCAGGAGACCCTGGCCAACGCCCACCAGGCGCGGCGCTGGCTGCTGGCCGGGCTCGGTGAGGACGAGACGGCGGTCGCCCGGCACTTCGTCGCGGTCAGCACCAGTGAGCAGCGAGTCCGCGACTTCGGCATCGACCCGGAGAACATGTTCGGCTTCTGGGACTGGGTGGGCGGCCGATACTCGCTGCCCTCGGCGGTGGGCCTGTCGGTGATGCTGGCGATCGGACCGGAGCGCTTCCGGGACATGCTGGCCGGCTACCACGCCGTGGACGAGCACTTCCGCACGACGCCGCTGGAGCGCAACGTGCCGGTGCTGCTGGGGCTGCTCAACATCTGGTACACCAACTTCCTCGGCGCTCAGACCCACGCCGTGCTGCCGTACTCGCAGTACCTGCACCGGCTCCCGGCGTACCTGCAGCAGCTCACCATGGAGAGCAACGGCAAGTCGGTCACGGTGGACGGCGGCGCAGTCTCGTACGACACCGGGGAAATTTTCTGGGGCGAGCCCGGCACCAACGGCCAACACGCCTTCTACCAGCTGATCCACCAGGGCACCCGGCTGGTGCCCGCGGACTTCATCGCCTTCGGCGAGCCGAACCACGACATCGGCGACATGCACGACCTGTTCATGTCGAACTTCTTCGCCCAGACCGCCGCCCTGGCCTTCGGCCGCACGGCCGAGCAGGTGGCGGCGGAGGGCACCACGGCGGAACTGGTGCCACACCGCATGATGGCGGGCAACCACCCCACCACCTCGATCCTTGCCCCGCGGCTGACCCCGGCCACCTTCGGGCAGCTGGTGGCCCTCTACGAGCACATCGTGTTCACCGAGGGCGCGATCTGGAACATCAACCCGTTCGACCAGTGGGGCGTCGAGCTGGGCAAGGTGCTGGCCAACCAGCTCGCACCGTTGCTCGCCGACACAGATCCGGACCTCGGCGACACCGACTCGTCCACCGCCGCCCTGATCAGCCGGTACCGGCGCCAGCGCAGGCGCGCCTGACGCCGGTCGCGGCGGGGGCCGACCCGTACGCCGCCAGGAGACTGGCGGTGGTCTGGCGGCTCGCGGTCGAGGACTTCGAAGCGGAGCCGAAGAAGCGGAAGGATGCCTGTGGTGCCGGCGGTGCCGGTCGGTTCAGGACGGCGACGTGGTAGTGCCGCTCCCGTTCCACCCGGGCCGGACGCTCGACGACCGCCGCGTCCAAATCGACTGCCGCTGCCCGGCCCGGCCGGCGCTGACCCGGGTGGGTGGGGCCTCGCGCCGGCCGGCTCCGCCGCCCCGAGGTACCCCTACCTCGGCGGGAAGGCGAGACGGTGACGGATTGCCGGTGCAGTAGGTCAGGCCAGCACTTCGAAGGTGAAGGTCGTCGCGCCGGCGGTGACGGTGCTGCCGTTGGTGGCGAGTCTGCCGGTCACCTCGAGGGTGACCGCGTAGGTGCCGGCGGCGTCGAAGCCCCAGTTGACGTGGGCGTGGGTGTCGCGGTTGACGTTGAGGCTGTCGGGCAGGCCGTTGCCGCTGTCGAACAGCACGGTCGGAGTGCCGCCGGAGACGGTGTAGACGCTGAAGCCGGCCGGTCCGATGACATTGGTGAGCTTGACCGTGACGCGGTTGTTCTGGAAGACGTTCGACGGGATTCCGGCGGTGTTCCAGCCGGCCCAGAGCAGTCCCGAGGTGCTGCTCTGCGGCAGGACCCAGGCCTGACCGCCGGCGCCGAGGAAGGACCAGGCCGATCCGCCGGGCACGGTGACCTTGGCGGCGCCCGGTACCTGGAAGACAACCTCGGCGGGGTCGCGTTCGACGGCCACGCCGGTGGTCTCGTCGAGCACGTCTACGGTGAGCGCGCCGCCGGTGTAGTCGATGTCGAGGACGTCGACGTGCCCGCTGGACAGGACCACCGGGGCGGCGGCGACAGGCGTGGCGGAGCCGGCGAGCAGCGCGGCGGTCAGGGCGAGACCGGCCAGGAGTCGGTGTCGGGTTCGCATGGCGGTCACCGCTGGACCGTGAAGCGGAGCACGGCCGGCTGGGAGGTGACTCGTTCGCCGGTGGCCGCGATGGTGCCGGCGGCCTGGACGGTCACGCAGTAGGCGCCAGCCTTGTCGAAGGCCCAGTTGGCGTGGGTGTGGGCGCCGACGGTGAGGGCGATCGCGTCCGGGGTGCCGTCCCCGCTGTCGACGAGGATGGTGGGCTGTCCGACGGCGTTCTCGGTGTAGACGGCGAGTTCGCCGGGTCCGGCGACGGATTGCACGGTCAGCGTGACGGAGTCGTCGGCGAAGATCCCGGACTCGATCTCCTCGGTGGCGATGCCCGGCCAGATGAGGTCGGTGTTCTGGATCTCCGGCAGGACCCACACCTTCGACACCCCGGGCGCGCCGAGGAAGGCGAAGGCGGGGTCGTTGGGCACCGTCACCCTGGCCTGGCGCTTCACGACGAACGCGACGTCGCCGGCGGCGTACTCGATGTCGTTGTCCTCGTCGTGGACGCCGACCTCGAGTTCGCCGGCCTCGTAGCCGATGTCGATCAGGTCGATGTGGCCGGCGTTGAGGACGGCGGTCGTGGCGGCCTGCGCGGGCAGCGCGGTCGTGACCAATCCTGCGGCGACCGCCCCGGCGGCCAGCAGCAGGCGGATGGGCTTGCGCACGTGGCACTCCTCTCCCGGCTCCCCGGTGGAGTCGGCATGGAAACGATAGTCGTTTCTATTAAGCGATGGAAGAGCGCGGACAGCCGAGCGCCCGTGTCGGCTCGCAGCGGGGTCGACACGGGCGCTCGGGCGGTCGGGGTCAGGCGGACGCGGCGGCAGGTGACGGCCGCCGGTGGCGGCGGCTCAGGAGGCCGTAGCGGGGTGCGGCGAGCCAGCAAGCGGCGAAGACAGTGCTGAGGGTCAGCACGATCAGCCCGCCGGAAGCCAGGTTGTAGTAGTACGACAGGTAGAGGCCGACAACCGCGCAGGACGCCCCGATGCCGGCGGCGAGCGCCATCATCACGCCGAGCCGGTCGGTGAGCATCCGCGCCGCCGCCGCGGGGGTGATGAGCAGGGCGAGGACGAGAATGTTGCCGACCGCCTGCAAGGAGATGACGATGGCCAGGGTCACCATCACGTACAGGGTGACGTCGAGCCGGAACACCGGCAGGCCGGCTGCGGCGGCGGTCTCCCGGTCCAGGCTGACGGTGACCAGTTCCTTCCGCAGCAGCAACGTGACCGCGATGAGCAGCGCGCCCACCACGGCGACGGTCAGCACGTCGCCGTCCGACAGGCCCAGGATCTGCCCGAACAGGAACGACGCGAGGTCACCGGTGTAGCTGCTCTGGGTGCTGACCAGGACGATGCCGAGGCCGAAGGCGAAGGCGAAGAAGACGCCGATGACGGTGTCCTCCTTGAGCCGCCGGTTCTGGGACACCACCGCGATGGTCAGGGCCGTCACCACGCCCGCGACCGCCCCGCCCAGGGCAAGGTTCGCGCCGAGCACGTAGCCGACCGCCACACCGGGGAACACGGCATGGGCCACGGCGTCTCCGATGAAGGCCATTCCCCGCAGGACCACGAACGTGCCGACCACCGCGCAGACGATGCTGGCGAGCACGGCGACGGCGAAGGCCCGTTGCATGAACACGTGCTGCCACGGCTCGGTGAGCAGGTCGATCACGGCGTTCCCCCCAGCGTGGTGAGCAGGTGCGCGGAGGAGGCCACGCCGAAGGCGCGCAGCCACACGTCGGGGTCGCGAAGGTCCTCCGGTGGCCCTTCGGCCACGATGCGCCGGTTGAGCAGGCAGAGCCGGGTGCAGGTGACGGTGGCCGCCGGCAGGTCGTGGGTGGTCATCAGCACCGCCGTCCCGTCGGCGGCGAGCCGGCCGAGCAGGGTGGTGAGCAGTTCCTGGGTGGGTGCGTCGACGCCGGTGAAGGGTTCGTCGAGCAGCAGCACCGCCGGGCGCGTGGCGAGGGCCCGGGCGACGAGCACCCGCTGGCGTTGACCACCGGACAGCTGGCCGATCGGCCGCTTCCGCAGGTCGGCCAGGCCGACCCGGTCCAGCGCCTCGGCGACGGCGGCCCGGTCGGCCGGTTTCGGCCGGCGCAGCCAGCCGATCTGCCGCGTCCGCCCGGTCAGCACCGCGCCGGCCACGTCGACCGGGAAGTCCCAGGCGAACTCGTGGCGCTGGGGCACGTACCCGACGAGGCGCCGGACCCGCGCGGCGGGCTCGCCGACCACGCAGACCTGTCCCGACTCGGCCGGGGTGAGTCCCAGGACCGCCCGGAGCAGGGTTGTCTTGCCTGCGCCGTTGGGGCCGATGAGGCCGACCAGTTCCCCGGCCCCGACGGTGAGGTCCACCTGGTCGACGGCGAGCCGCTCCCCCAGCCGCACGGAGAGCGACTCCACCCGTAGCGCCGCCGTCATGCGGAGTCCGCCGCGCGAGCGCTGGCCCGGCGACGCCGGGAGAGCAGGACCAGCAGCATTCCGACCAGCAGAAGCACCAGACCCACGCCGGCCGCGGTCAGCACCCAGCCCGCGCCGGTACGCGGCAACGGCCCCCCGGCGTCGTTGCTCCCAGCGGGAGCGTCGGTGTCCCCGCCGCCGAAGCCGCGGTCCGGATCGGTTCCGCCTCCGACGGCGATGGTGAGCGTCTTCGTGTCGCTGACCGCCCGGCCGGCGGTGGTGGTGCCGCTCATCTGCACCGCGAGCCGGTAGATGCCGGGCTTGCCGAACGCCCAGTTGCCGTGGGCGTGGGTGTTCGGGGCGATGCTGATCTGCTGGGGGAAGGACCTGGCGGAGTCGAAGAGCACGTCGGGTTTGCCGAAGGCGCCGGTGAGGAACAGCGCGAACCGGCCTGGTCCGTCGACTCCCCTGAGCGTCCAGGTCACGTTGCCCCTGGTGCCGGAGACGACGGATTCGTGCTGGGTGTTCCAGCCGGGCCAGATGATGCCGGCCTGCTGGGACTGGGGCAGCATCCAGACGGTGTCGCCCGGCTTGCCGAGGAAATCGGCGCCGGCCGGCACGGTGATCTTCGCGTTGTCCTTGACCTGGAGCACGACGTCGGCCATCTCGCGCCAGACCGCCGGGCTGACCGTGTCGTCCTTGATCCGGATGGTGAAGGTGTCGCCGGTCAGTTGCGGCCCCATGTCCAGGTGTCCGTCGGAGATGACCGTCCGCTCACCGGCGCGGGCGGCGACGGGCGACCGGGCGGGCGCCTGCGGGGCGGCCGAGGCCGGCGGAGCCGCCGCGCGCGGCGCGACCGACGCCGGATTCGCCGGTTCGACCGTCACTGCCGCCAGCGCCGGCGGAGGCACGGCGGAGGACGGCGTGATCGGGGGTACGACGACTCGGTAGGTCTTCTCGGCGGAGACGCTCACGCCGGTGCGTAGGGTCGCGGAGGCGGTGAGGATGAGCTCGTGCCCGCCCGGGGTGTCGAACATCCACACGGTGGGGCCGGTGCGGGTGGCGGCGGGCAGTCGCATCGTTTTCGGTGCGGCGGGGTCGCTGCCGAGCAGCGGGGTCGGCGTGCCGAGTGCCGACAGGCGGTGGACGGTGAACCGGCCGGGTCCCTCGACCGAGCGCAGGGACACCCGCACCTCGTCGTCGACGGTGATGCCCCGAGGCACGCCGGTCGCGTCCAGCTGCGGGAATCCGTGGTGCCCGCTGGTCAGCGACCACACGGCGCGGCCGGGTTCACCGAGGAAGGCGAACGAGGTCCCGGTCGGGACGCGGCCGGCGGCGCCACCGGAGGCGTCGATGTCGATCTCGTCCGAAGCGTGGCCGGGGAGGCCGAGGCTGGTCTGGACGGCGTCGCGGACCCGCAGCGACAGCGCGCCGTCGTCGAGGGCGACCGACAGCAGGTCGGCGCCCGCCGGCGGTACGGTCGGCGGGGTGGCGCCGGCCGGCGCGGTGCCGGCCGTCAGGGTGAGGACGGCGAGAGCCAGGACGGTGGCGCCGGTACGGATTCCTCTGATGGTCATGCTTTCCTTCCCAGGCAGCGCAGGAGTTCGTCGGCGTTGTGCCGCATCATGGCGACATAGCTGGTGGCGTTGGCGTCGAAGGCGTCGCCGTAGACCAGGCAGATGTCCACGCCCTGGTCGGTGGCGACGCGACGCAGCACGCCAGCGCGGGCGGCGAGGTTCGGCTCGATGAACACCGCGGGCACCTTGAGGTCGCGGATGGTCCGGGTCAGCTTCGTCACCTGCGCGGCGCTGGGTTCCTGCGCCGGGTTGGGCACGACGAACCCGGCCACGGTCAGTCCGTACGCCTTGGCGAGGTAGCCGAACGCGTCGTGGGTGGTGATCAGCTGCCGCCGCTCCGGGGGGAGCATTGCCAGCCGGGTCGACACGTAGGCGTGCAGGTCGCCGAGTTCGGGCAGGTAGCGGTCGCGGTTGGCGCGGTAGGTGTCCCGGCCGTCGGGGTCGACCTTGGCCAGGGTGTCGGCGATGACGTGGACGTAGGCCTTGGCGTTGCGAACGTCCTGCCACAGGTGCGGGTCGATCTCACCGTGGACGTGCTTGCCGAGCACCGCCTGCGGGAGCTGCCACACCTTCGTTCCGGGCGGGCCGAGGAAAGCGAACCGGTCGTCGTCGGGCACCTCCTCGACGGCCCGGTCGGGCACGTCGATGACGACCTGCTCGGCCGGGATGTCGCCCTGTTCGTCGGTGCGGGCGAACACCTGGGCGGTGTCCAGGTCGACGGCGAGGTCGGTGTGCCCGGCGTCCAGTACGCGGGTGCGGCCGTGCCCGGTGAGCGTCTGCGGATCGACGCCGACGGCGAAGGCGACGGTGCCCGTGCCAAGCGGGCGGGCGGGCGTTCCGTCGCCCGGGTCGACCTGCGCCGACAGGGTCACCCGATACTCGCCCGGCTCGGTGAACGCCCAGTTGACGTGGGTGTGCGCGTCCGGTGGCAGCACGGCCACATCGGCGGTGTCGAGGCCGTCGGCCGCGTTGTAGTAGACCTGCGGCTGGCCGAGCGCGTCAGTGAGGTACACCGCGAACTGCCCGGGACCCTCGACCGCCGTGGCCGACAGCCGGACGTCGGCGCCCCGACCGGGCCCCTTGCCGCGCACGGCGAGGCCGAGCCACAGCACGTCGAGGCCGACGTCCTCGACCAGCGGAATCAGCGTCGCGCCGTGCTGTTCGGCATTCTCGGCCAGGCTGATGTTCGGGGCGCCGTCGGGAACGTTGGTGTCGAAGAGCTTGATCAGGGCGTGTTCTTCGAGCAGGAGGTGGTTGGTGAAGGCGACGTCGGCGCGGGCGACCTTCGCCGCGTCGGCGGGGGTCGGTTCGTAGGAGTGAGGGTCGCCGCCCGGCGGCACGACGGTTTCCACAGTGATCCGGTCGCCGCCCACGTTGCGGGCGAGATCGGCGATGATCTCGGTGGTCACCGCCACCGTCACCCGGCCGTCGCGGCCCGCCGCCCCTGGCGAACAGCCGGCGGCGGCGATGGTCAGGGCCAGCGCGAGCGCGCCGGCCCGGCGCGTGCGTCTCATGAATCGTCCTTCCCCGTGTGGTGCGTGGATGTCGTGGCGGTCGATGTCGTGGATGCCCCGGCGGCCGCCGGCCCGGCGGGCGCGGGACCGCCGGCCGCGTCGGCGCGTCCCTCGGCGCGGGCCTGCTCGATGGCGAGGGCGAGGTGCCGTCGCCGTCGGCGGCGGACGGCGGTCGCGGCCCATCCGGCAAGACCCAGGCCGAGGGCCAGGAGGGTCTGGGGCCAGGGGGGTGCCCAGAAGCGGGCCTCCGCGGTGGCGGTGGCGGGTGGGGGGTCGAGCACCTGATCGGCGATCGGCCGGGGCCGGACGGCGGCAAGCGCGGACATCCACGCCAGGGGCGGCACCCCGGTCATGCGGACGGTCGCACGCAGGGCGCCGCCGGGCAGGATCTCCGGCAGCGCGGCGGCGTCGGTGGTACGGGACGGCAGGTCGAACGGGCCGGCCACTCGCAGCGACGGCACGCCGGCCAGGCGCACGTTGCCGGTGTTGCGCACGGTGAAGGTCGCGGTCACCGTGCCCCCGGCGAGAGGGTTGGGTGAGCCTGTGTGCCGCACCCGCAGGTCCTCGATGCGCAAGCCGGGAGCCAGTTGCCCGGCCACCCGCAGGTAGATGCGGGAGCCGACCCGGTGGTCGACGCGGACCTGGTTGCCCAGCGCGTCGGTGCTGGTGCCGGCGAGGGAGGCGACGATCCCGCCCGCGTGGTCGCCGGGGGTGGCGTTGCGCGGAACCGTCAGCGTGAACGGGATGTCCAGGCGCGAGGTCGACGGGATGGTGACGGTCCGCCGCGGCAACCGCACCCAGGCGCCGACGTCGACCGGCGCGGAGTCGGCGGGCAGCAGGTCGTAGCCGCCCTGCGCCGTGGTGAACGCGTCGCTGGCGTACACGGCGACGGTGACCGGCCGCGCCGAGTGGTTGACGATGCCGACGTGGTCGGTGACGGTGACGCCCGGGTTGAGCTTGTAGGTGAAGGCCGACCGCCCGTCGGGTCCCTTGGCCGTGGAGGGAACGACGCCGACGGTCACCGCGCCCGGACCTCGTGGTGCGACGGGGGCGGTGCCATCGGGTGACGGGGTGGGAACGGGGGCCGCGGCGGCGAGGGCCGCGGGGACGGACGGTGCGGTTCGCGTGGCGGTGGGCGGTGGCGTGGCGACGGCGAGGACGAGGGCCGCGGCGACGGCGGCGGTCAGGCGCATAGGGTCGGTGATCCGTTTCAGGGTGCGAAAGGTTGGTCGGATGCCTGGGGCGGGATGCGGGAGCTGCGCCCCGCCCCAGGCGCCGGCGATTCAGATCGCGGTGAGGGTGAGCGTGGCGGTGTAGGTGCCCGCCGCGGTCTCGGTGGGCAGGCTCAGCCGCAGCCCGGCGCCGAGCTGCGCCGTGCCTCGACCCGCGCCCTCGGGCGCGGACCCGAGGACAGCGCTGGCGCCCAGGCCACCGCCGGCCCCGACGACGTACGGGGCGACCTCCGGGCCGGGGACGACTCCCTGGCCGGTGCCCCGGCTGAGCACCCGTGGCGTCCAGCCGAGGTAGCCGGCGCTGAACGTGGCCCCGCCGTCGGCGGTGAAGTCCTGCGGGATCTGCCCGGAGGCGCTCCAACCGGGGCTGGCGGCCCGGGTGTCAGTGACCGTCACCGCCCGTAGCTCGCCCCGGCTCTCCCACCGGTCGCCGCTCGCGTTGAGCTGGGCGGGCGGCAGCACCACGGCCCGGTCGTCGGGGTTGACGCTGATCGTCAGGGCCCCGGCGGTCGCGTCGATCGACGCGGTGATGGTCTGCGACGCGCCCGGTTCCTGCGGCGGGAACGCCACCCACAGCGACACCGGCTCGCTCGTGGCGACGACGGTGTGGTCGTCGTCGTAGAGCTTCGCGACGTACTCGCAGGCGTTGAGCTCCCGGATGGCGGTGAACGTGTAGGCGGCTCCCGCCTCCCCGGGGATCACCGCGAACTCGTCGGTGCCGGGGCAGCGGCTGAACCAGTGGTAGTGGTCCAGTTCGGTCCGCGGCGTCTGTACCGCGTTGAGCGTCACGGTATCGCCGGGCTGGTACTCGTCAGCCATGCCGGTGACCGCCAGCGACACCCCCGGGGTGCCGGTCGGCGGCTCACCGACCAGGAAGGAGTACCGCACCGGGCCGGTGCTGACCGCCGTGCCGTCGGTGAGGGTGGCGTCGGCGCGGAACGTCAGCGTGTAGCTGCCGAGCGCGGTGAACGCCCAGTTGGCGTGGGCGTGGGTGCCCACCGGCACGTCGAGGGCGTCCGGCAGGCCGTCGTCGCTGCGGAACTTCACCAGCGGTCCGCCGAACGCGTCCTGCATGAACAGGCTGACCTCACCAGGCCCGGCGACGTCGACCAGGCTGAGCTTGACCTGATTGCCGGTGAACACGCCGGACGCGAGCCGGGTGGTGTTCCAGCCCGGCCAGAGCAGGTCCGGGTCCTGCGTCATCGGCAGCAGCCAGATCCGCGCACCGGCCGGTCCCAGGAACGCGAACCGCGGGTCGTCCGGCACCGGCATCGCCGCCTGCGGCAGCACCTGGAACGTGACGTCCGCCGGATCCCGGATCACCGACGGGCTGATCGTGTCGTCGTTGACCTTCAGGGACAGTTCTCCGTCGGCGTAGTGCACATCGACCGCGTCGGTGTGCCCCCTGGACAGCATCACCCGGTCGGCGGCCGACGCCGTGGCCGGCGCCAGCACCACGCCGGCGGCGACCACCGCCCCGGCGATCAGGGCCGCGATGCCTCGCGGCCGGATGGCGATGTTCATTCCTCCCCTTTCACGGCCCGCACCAGTCGGCGGGCCGATGTCGTCAAACTCCCGGTGACCCGCCAGCGGGCGGCGTGGTCACCAGGACGCCTTCCGGATGCCGGGCAACTCGCCGCGCAGTGCCATCTCCCGGAACCGCACCCGGGAGAGCCCGAAGCGGGCCAGCACGCCGCGCGGGCGGCCGTCGATCACGTCCCGGTTGCGCAACCGCACGCGGCTGGAGTCGCGGGGCAGGCGGGCCAGCCGGCGGACGGCGTCGTCCCGCACGGACGGGTCGGTGTCCGGGCCGGCGATCAGCCGCTTCAGCTCGTCCCGGCGCTCGGCGTGCCGGGCGACGAGTTCCTCGCGTCGGGCCTGCCGGTTCACGAGGCTCTTGCGGGCCATCAGCGTGCCTCGCGGAACTCGACGTGCCGGCGCACGATCGGGTCGTACTTGCGCAGGACGAGCCGGTCCGGATCGTTGCGGCGGTTCTTGCGGGTGACGTACGTGTAGCCGGTGCCGGCGGTGCTGCGCAGCCGCACGACCGGGCGGACATCGGTCTGCCGGGCCATCAGACCCTCACCCCTCGGGCGCGCAGCTTCCCGACGACCGTCTCGATGCCCCTGCGGTCCACTGTCTTCAGTGCCTTGGCCGTCAGGGTCAACCGCACCCACCGGCGCTCCGAGGGCAGCCAGTAGCGGTGATTCTGCACGTTCGGGTTCCACCGGCGCCGGGTGCGCCGGTGCGAGTGGGACACGGCGTTGCCGAAGCTCGGCTTCGCGCCGGTGACGTCACAGCGTCGGGACACGTTTCACTCCTCCAGTCGGGCTTGACCGTAACGAAAATCGTTTTCGTTTCTACATCGGCCGATCGGGCGACCTTCACCCGGGGTCCCCCACGACCTCCGACCACCGCGGCGTGCCCGCCGATGAAGGGCGACCATCGCGTCACCCGCCTTCCACCGACGCGACGCCCGCCAGGGCAGGCCCCGCCTGTCGCTCGCCACGGATCATCTGCCTATAATGACAATCGTTTTCAACAAGTGTCGAGAGGAATGTGATGTCCACGTCCCCGCTCGCGCCCGCCGAGCCCGGGGCTCCGACGGCCGAGGTCCGGCCGTCGTTGACCGTGCTCAGCGGCTTCTGGCCGGCGGCGACGTACGCCGCCGCCCGCACACTGCTCGCCGCGGACCCGGCACTGCTGCTGGTCCGGCACGACCTCACCGACCTGGCCGCCGGCACCGTGCACCGGGTCGTCCGGGACGGTGCGGGCGTGCTCGAGGACGAGCGGATCAGGCTCGCGCACGGCTGCGTCTCCTGCACCCTGCGCGAGGACGTGCTGCCCACCCTCGCCCGGCTCGCCCGCACGCACCCGCACCGCGACCTGCTGCTGATGCTGCCCGAGGTGGTCGAGCCGGAGGCCGTCGCCGCCGTCTGCGCGCACTGCCTGGTCGACGGCGCCCCGATCACCGACCTGCTGCACGTCGACTCCTACGTGACCGTGGTCGACGCCGAGCACGTGCTCGACGGGCTGGCCAGCACCGACGACCTGAAGACCCTCGGTATCCAGGCCGCCGACGATGACGACCGGGCGCTCGCCGACGTCATCGTCCGGCAGATCGAGTACGCCGACACCCTCGTCCTGTGGGGACAGTCCCGCGAGGGGGCGTACGACACGAGCCGCCTGTCGGTGCTGCTGGAGCGGATGGCACCGTGGGCGGCGCAGGTCCGCGTCGACGGCGACCCGGTCGACGCCGGCGCGCTGACCCGGCAACTCCGCGGCACCCTCCGGCACCGCCCCGAGACCCCCGGCGTCCTGTCCCGCGGCCTGGAGGGCCACATCCTCGGTGTGCACGAGCCGCACCCCGACTGCGGAGTGGTCTCCGTGGTCTTCCGCGCCCAACGGCCCTTCCACCCCCGGCGCCTGCACGACGTCCTCGAAGACGCCAATACCGAGGTCGTCCGCTCCCGCGGGCACCTCTGGCTCGCCAGCCAACCCGACACGGTCATCGCCTGGGACTTCGCCGGCGGCGGCCTCGCCCTCGGCTCACTCGGCCGCTGGCTGGCCGCCCTGCCCGACCCGTACTGGGACGAGGTGTCCGACCACCGCCGGCTGGCCGCCGCCCTGGACTGGGATCCCTACTACGGCGACCGCCACCAGCACCTGGTCTTCATCGGCCTGGACCTCGACCCCGCCGCACTGCACCTCGCCCTCGCCCGCTGCCTGCTCACCGACGCCGAACTCGCCGACGGCGAGGAGATCTGGCGGCGCTACCAGGATCCCTTCGCCGGCTGTTTCCCGCTGGCCGACCTCGCCCCGTCCGCACCGACCGTCAACACCGGAGGAGACACCACATGAAGCCCGGCATCCACCCGGAGTACCGGCCGGTCGTCTACCGCGACCGCGCCGCCGACTTCGCCTTCCTCACCCGCTCCACCGCCCGCAGCGAGCAGACGATCGAGTGGACCGACGGCATCACGTACCCGGTCGTCGATGTCCAGATCTCCTCCGCCAGCCACCCCTTCTGGACCGGCAGGCAGCGACTGCTCGACACCGCCGGTCGGGTGGAGAGGTTCCGCGCCCGCTACGCCCGGCGCGGCCCTCAGCCACCGCCCTGACATCGCCGGGCCCGCACGTCCACGCGGTGCGGGCCCGTGCTCGCACCGGGATGCGCCGCGGTCGGGTGACGCGCCGCGACCCGCGGCGACACGCGGCAGGCCATTGACGGGTCGAGCGTTACGTGGTGTGCTCAGCCGATAACGGTAACGGAAACCGTGATCGTTAACGTGCGTGAGGAGGAGCATGTCTCTCACTGTGCCGCCAGCCCTGCTCGAGGCCGCCGAAACCGGTCCCGTGGACGACGAGGCTTTCGTCGCCTGCGTGCGCGACTCGCTGCCGTACGCCTGGCAGACCGTCAGCCGGGTGGCCGCGGACCTGGAGTCGTCCGACGCCGAGTTCGCCGACAACGTGATCCCGCCGCCGACCGAGGCCGAGCGGGGCCAACTGTTGCGCGCCCTGGCCAGCGACGCGATCCGGTCCAGCCTGGAGCGCCACTTCGGCGTGAAGCTGGCGTTCCAGAACTGTCACCGCGTCGCGGCGTTCCGACCGGGCGCCGTCGACTCCGAGACCTACCGCCGGTTCGTCTCCACCCGTGGGCAACTGCTCAACCAGTCCCCCGAATTGCGTGACTGCTGACCCACCCGCGGCCCGGCGAGCGGAGCGGGCGGTGTCGACGCACCTGTTCCTGCTCGCCGGGCAGCGCCCCGGCTCCACGCACGCAGGTGCTCTCGCCGACGCCCAGCACTACGGCCGGACGGCGGAGCAGGCCGGCTACGCCGGCGTATGGATCGCCGAGCACCACTTCATCCCCTACGGGGTGTGCCCCTCCGCACTGGCCTTCGCCGCGCACCTGCTCGGCGCCACCCGCCGGATCACCGTCGGCACCGCTGCCTGCATCCTGTCCAACCGCAATCCGGTCGCCCTGGCCGAGGAGACGGCCCTGCTCGACGAACTCTCCGGCGGCCGGTTCCTGCTCGGCGTCGGGCGCGGCGGCCCGTGGGTGGATCTGGAGGTCTTCGGCACCGGCCTGGAACGCTTCGAGTCCGGCTTCGCCGAGTCCCTGGACGTCCTGGCCCGGTGGTTGTCCGGCGCGAGGACGGTGGCCGGCAACCAGCGTTTCCCGTTCCGGCCGGTACGGGTCGTGCCACGGCCCCGGCGCCGGATCCCGGTCTGGATCGCCGCCACCTCGCCGACCACCGTGGACCTCGCCGCCCGGCTCGGTATGCCGTTGCTGCTCGGGCTGCACGCCGCGCCCGACGAGAAGGCAGACCTGCTCGACCGGTACGCCCGGGTGGCATCCGCCCACGGCAACGACCCCGAACTGATCGCGCATGCCAGCGCTCACGTGGCGCACGTCGAGGACAGCGACGAGCAGGCGGCGCGCACCGTGCGCGCCGGACTGCCCCCGCTGCTGGCAGGCACCCGCGAGTACGTGCGGCTGGACGGTGCTCGGAGCGGCTCGCACGACATCGACGCGTACGTGCGGCGGCTGATCGACATCCATCCGATCGGGTCACCCGAGCGCTGCCGGGAGGCGCTCGCCGAGGCTGCGGCACTGCCCGGGGTCCGGCACCTGTTGTTGATGGTCGAGGCGGCCGGCGGCCGGGACACCACCGTGCGGACGCTGCGACGGCTCGCCTCGGACGTGCTCGGCCTGCCCACGGACCAGCCGCTGCACGCGGAGGTGGCGTGACACCAGCACAGCCGCTCGGGCGACACGCGCCGGCTTTCACCCCGGCGGGTCCGGAACGCCCGCTACAGTACCGCTCATGAAAACGGTTGCTGTTAACGGTGCCCCGGAGGATGAGCGGTGAAGGTCGCATTCGTCGGCAAGGGTGGCAGCGGGAAGACCACCCTGGCCGCGCTGTTCGCCCGGCATCTCGCCGAGCTTGGTCGGCCTGTGCTCGCCATCGACGCCGACATCAATCAGCACCTCGCCGTCGCTCTCGGCGGACCGACCGCTGCCGTCGCGGAGATGACACCGCTGGGCGAGCACCTGCCCGCGATCAAGGAGTACCTTCGCGGCAGCAACCCGCGCATCGGCTCCGCTGCGGAGATGATGAAGACCACCCCGCCGGGCGCCGGCTCGCGGCTGCTGCGCGTCGCCGAAGAGAACCCGATCTACACCTCCTGCGTCCGCCCGGTCGGCCCGGTACGCCTCGCGGTGACGGGTGAATTCGCTCCCGAGGACCTCGGCGTCGCCTGCTACCACTCCAAGGTGGGTGCGGTGGAGCTGATGCTCAACCACATGCTCGACGGACCGGGCGAGTACGTGGTGGTGGACATGACCGCGGGCGCCGACTCGTTCGCGTCCGGCCTGTTCACCCGGTTCGACCGCACCTTCCTGGTATGCGAACCGACGGTACGCAGCGTGGGCGTATACCGGCAGTACGCAGGCTACGCCCGCGACTATGACGTGGCCCTGTCCGTCGTCGGGAACAAGGTGGAGGACGCCGGCGACGTCGAGTTCCTGCGGGAACACGTGGGCGCGGACCTGCTGACCTGGGCGTCCCGATCGGCCTACGTGCGCCGCGCGGAGCGGGGCACGGTCGGCCCGCTCGACGAGCTGGAGGCGGCCAACCGGGCGGTGTTGGCCCAGCTGACCGAGAGCGTGGACCGCACCGGCCAGGACTGGGACCGGTTCACCCGGTGGGCGCACGAGTTCCACCGCCGCAACGCGGCTGCCTGGGGCAACGACCGCACCGGGATGGACCTCGCCACCCAGATCGACCCCGACTTCCGCATGGGCGCACCGGCGCTCAGCGTGCCGACAGCCGTGACCGCCTGAGCCGCAGGGACACACCCACGAGGAGGCGCATCGGCCGCAGCGGGCCGGCGGATGCGGCCGCGCTCCTGAGGCGGCTCGCCCGCTTCAGATTCCGACGGACGGTTCGGGCGGCATCAGGTGGTGCTGGGCATCAACGCGAACACCGGGCACAGGTGCCGAAGATCTCCAACGTGTGGCCGACGTCGGTGAAGCCGTGCTGGGCCGCCAACTGGTCGGCCCACCGTTCCACGGCCGGTCCGGCGACCTCGACCGTGCGCCCACAGTTGCGGCAGACCAGGTGATGGTGGTGCTTGCTCTGGCTGCACCGGCGGTACAGCTGCTCACCTCCGGGCGACCGCGTGGAGTCGATCTCGCCGGCGTCGACGAGCAGCTGCAGCGTCCGGTAGACGGTCGTCAGGCCGACCCGCGCGCTACGGGCGAGCAGCATCTGGTGCAGTTGCTGCGCCGTATGGAAGCCCTCGACCTCCCGCAGCAGCGCCAGCACCTCGCCGCGCTGCCGGGTGTTCCGGGTCGCATTCGGGATTGCCTGGTTCACCCTCGCCGCCATCCTCCCCTGATCCCGGCCGCCGCGGGGTCGACCTGTCGAACCACCGGCCCTTGCCGTCGGACCATTATGCGTCGCCCGACGTCAGCGCCCGCGCCGGGCGAGCCTCGCCGCTCCGACACCGCCGATCCCTGCGGGCCAGAGGCCCCCGACAGTGCCACCGCACTCGGCCGCCAGGCGGAGGTGCGGCCGACGGCATAGGCACGCGCCCTGCATCGACAGGGCCCCGTCCTCTGGAGGAAAGAGAACGTAATGGGGGTGCTTCTACGCGCCGATGTGGAGAGCAGTCTGAAGGAGAAGCACGACCTGTGGCAGGTTCCCGCCTCACCGGCCTCGATCGATGCGAGGTCGACCGTCGGCAGAACCCATGAAGACAGCGGCATCTGCGACCGCCCACTGATTGCCGATCGCGGCCATCAGCCCGAACCCGCCGTGATGAAGCTCCCGACCACGCAGCCCGGCAGGGGACCATCAGCAGCGAGGCGGGGCCGTCGAGGGTTCCGACGACCCCGCGTGATGTGCTGGATCAGTAGACGGTGACCCCATACGCGGCCAGCGCCTCCTTGACCGGCTGGAAGTAGGTGGTGCCGCCGGTGCTGCAGTTGCCGCTGCCCCCGGAGGTCAGGCCCAGGGCGGTGTTTCCGGCGAACAGCGAGCCGCCGCTGTCGCCGCCTTCGGCGCAGACGTTGGTCTTGATCAGACCGTAGACGGTGCCTTCGGCGTAGTTGACGGTGGCGTTGAGCGCGGTGACCGAGCCGCTGCGCAGGCCGGTGGTGCTGCCGGAGCGCAACACCGACTGCCCGACGTACGCGTCGCCGGCACCGGTGATGTCGCGGTAGGAGCCGTTGTAGAGGTAGACGTTGCCCGGGCGGGTGACGTTGCTGTTGTCGTGCCGAACGATGCCGTAGTCGTTGCCGGGGAAGCTGCTGCCGACGCGCGGTCCCAGGTACGTGCTCAGGGACGAGTTGGCGTACCAGTACAAGGAGATGTTCGTGCAGTGGCCAGCGGTCAGGAAGTACTGCGTGCCGCTGCTGCTTCGGACGTTGAATCCGAGAGAGCAGCGTCCACCGCTGCCGGCGTAGATTGCGTGACCGCCGGAGATGGTGGTGTTGAGAACGCCGGTGTCCCGTTGCAGGCGGCCGGTGGCGCCGAGCTGGTCGACAGCGGAGCGCACCCGGTCGAAAGCGGCTCCGACGACGGTGCTGTCCACGCTGACCACGACCTGGTTGGTGGTGGGATCGGTCCACCACGCAGTGCCGGGGATCTTTGCGGTGCGCTCCAGTTGGGCGGTTGCGCGGCGCAGTTCCGCCTGGCCACGCGCGACGATTCTCGGCGTAGCGCCGGCGGCGGCGACCTGCCGTGCCGCGGCCACGTCAGTCACGGTCACGACCATGTTGCCGCTCGAGTCCAGGTAGCTGCCCGCTGAACGGTCACCGAGGGTAGCGACGAGCTTGGCGGCGGTTTCCGGGGAGGCGGGGGCGGCGTGGGCTGGTGTGCCGGCCAGCGCGGTGACCAGCAGGGCGCCGATTGCGGCGGCTGCTGCGGCTCGACGCCAGGTTGACCTTGTGGGTCGCATCGCTCCTCCAAGGGGGTTGGGGTGGTCCGGCGCAGCCCGTGGGCCACACCGGCCTGGGAAGACGAATCGGACTATATAGATAGTGTTAGATGGTGTTGTATATGGCAATACCGGTATTCATCGTGCTTTATCAATAACTCTCGCGATGACGCGGGCGGCGCGAGACGGCCCCGCACCGCTCGGCTCGCCGCCGGTCGACCGCGCCTGTGCGCGGGCACCGAAGCCCAGGCCGAAGCCGACGAGCAGGCATGCCGCGGCGAGCCAGAGGACGCCCCGCTTGCGCCGCCTGCGGCCGGCGGCGGCCGCCGCCCAAGCCCATTCGTCCGGCCGCTCGTTCCGGTTTCGCTCCTGGGATGCCGTGCGGTAGGACGGTTGAGCGCCCGGCCATCTTTCCGGTCGGAGTGAGGACAGGGGCGGCTTCTGGTCATGATCGCGCATGTCATGCTCCCCACGGGCCGCTTGAGACCCGGCCGACCCGCCGACTGGGGCCAGCCGGAAACGGTGGATGCGGCACTGGGACAGCGGTGGGCGGTCAGGAGGTGGCTTGGCTATTTCAGGTCGTTTTGTCGGCACGTCACCCGTCCGATCCGGAGTGGGTGCGATGGTGGCCGGCCGGCCCTGCTCGGGTCGAACCCGCGTGGAGAACGGCATCGGTAGGCGAGTCGGCCGCAACTCCGGCTTGGCAGTACTCCTTTACGTGCTCGCGCCACCCGCGGCGGCGCCCAGGCCGATGACGGCCGGGGCACCGCCGCTGCACCCGAATCTGCAGCAACCCGTCGGTACGCGTGGGCGCAGCAGAGCCGTGCACCGGCCGCTTCCTGGGGAGTGGGGAGCGGCCAGTGCCGGGTTCGGCGGCTCCCGCAGCACGGGACGTGCGGCGAGAATCCGGGGTGGGAAGGTTCGAGCCTGCCGGCACCGCCGCCGGTGCCGGTTTCTCTCAGAAGGTGGCGACGCTGAGCAGCTTCTCCTTGGTGCCGTCCGGGTCGTCGACGTTGTTCCAGTCCGTCGTGCCGGCCGACTGCAGGGCGGACTTGACGGTGCTGGGCGAGGCGGTCGGGTTGTTGGCCTTGTAGAGGGCGGCGCCGCCGGCGACGTGCGGGCTCGCCATCGAGGTGCCGGAGATGGTGTCGTAGCCGCCGCCCTTCCAGGTGGACTCAATGCAGACACCCGGGGCGATCAGATCCACGTCGGCGCCGTAGTTGGAGAAGTCGGCGAGAGTGTCGTCGACATCGGCGCGGCAGGTGGCCGCGGCCCCGCCACCCGGCAGGCCGTTGAAGTCGGCGAGCGCGCTGACGGTGATCACCTCGTCGTACGCCGCGGGCACGAAGGTGTTGGAGTCGGCGGCGCTGTTGCCGGCCGCCACCACGTACGTGACGCCAGCGGCGACCGACTTGCAGATCGCCTCGTGCATGGCGTCCTTGTTGCTGCCGCACGCGCTGTCGGAGCCGGAGCCACCGAGGCTCATGTTGGCGACCTCGATCTTGTCAGCGTTCGCGGTGACGTAGTCGATGCCGCAGATGATGTCCGAGAAGCTGCCGCTGCCGGAGTTGCTGAGCACCCGTACTGGCCAGATCCGGGCACCGGGAGCGACGCCCACCACACCCGTACTGTTGTCGAGCGCGCCGATGGTGCCGGCGACGTGGGTGCCGTGCCCGTTGCCGTCGTCCGCGGTGCGCCCTGTGCTGCAGTTCTTCGCGCCAGCGGTGTAGACGTTGAGGTCCGAGTGGTCCAGGTCGACGCCGGTGTCGATGACGGCGACGTCCACGTTGACCCGCTCATCCACGCCGTTGATCTTCGCGGTCGGGCTCAGCTCGGCGTCGGCCCGGTTGATGCCGGTCGGCATCGACTGCGCCGTGGTGGTGGCCACGCCGTCGGCCTGCACGAAGAGGACGCGCGAATCACGCGCGATGCGCTCCGCGGCGGTGGCGCTCATCTGCGCCGAGTAGCCGCGCAGGGCGTGCTGGTAGACATGGCCGACCGTTGCGCCGTTGGTGCGGGCGTGCTCGGCGGCGACAGATGGGGAGTCGGCATCGGCGCGGAGCACGACGATGTAGCCGGCTGCCGCGTCGGCGGGGGCGGCGGTGGCGCCTGTCGCCGCGGCGGAGGCGACGACGATGCCGGTGAGCATCGCGACGCCGAGGGTTCTGCGCATAGGGGTTCCTCTCCATGTGCGGTAGGGGCGGTTGGCCCACACGCAGGTTGCCCCACCAGGAACGGCTTGGACCAGGAAGAAACGGGATCTGTTATTGGAAATATATAAATATAGGCAAAAGGGGCATACCGGGACACCCGACGTCGGGGACGTCGGGTCGCGAACCCTCCTGCCCGGGATATCGGCGGGTGGTGCGTTCGCGTTTCACCACGCCCTCTTGGTGCCGCGACAGCGGGCGGATACCGTCGAGCCAGGCACAGCGAAAGGGGCCCATGAGCTTATGGAGGCGCCGGATCCCGCCGTCGTCCGTCGGGCCGCCGACGGAGATCCTGCTGCCGTCGCCCAGGTCCTGGCGCTGATCAGGCCGATCGCGGTTCGCTACAGCCTGGCGCGGCTGGGCCACATCGGCGTCGGCGGAGCCACCGCCGAAGACGTGGCACAGGAGGTCTGCCTCGCCGTGCTGCGCGCCCTGCCGCGGTTCACCGACCAAGGTCGACCCTTCCTCGCGTTCGTATACGGCATCGCCGCCCGCAAGGTGGCCGACGCCGGCCGCGCAGCCCACCGGGAGCGGGCCGACAGCGTCGCCGACGTCCCGGACACACCCGACCCCACCCCCGGGCCGGAAATGCGGGCACTCACCGCCGACCTCAACGCCCGATTGGCCGAACTGCTGGCCCAGTTGCCGGCGACCCACCGGGAGATCCTGGCGTTGCGGCTGGCGGTCGGCCTGACGGCCGAAGAGGTCGGTACCGTGCTGGGCATGACGGCCGGCGCCGTACGACTGGCACAGCACCGCGCGCTCACCCGGCTCCGCACACTCGCCGGGGACACCTTCACCGAGGTGATCATGTGAGCGAAGGGGCATCCTCTGCTTCGTCGCCGGACCCGGTTCTGCGGGATGACCAGTTGCTCGACGCGATCAGTCGCGGTAACGGGCCGGTCGACCATCCGGCCGACGACCCGATCGCCGCCCTGCTGACGCGCTGGCACGCCGAGGTGATGGCGCGATCGAAGCAGTTGGAATCGAGGTTGGAGGTTTCGGCCGCGGCGTCGGCAGTCCCGGCTAATCCCCCATCACACTCGACCGTCGACGCCGCGCCTGGTGGGCCGGCTCCGGCCCGATCCGGCCGGATGGGCCGCCCCCCTGCCGTCGCCGCCGTCAATCAAGCCACCGGGTGGCGACACCGGAGACCGAAGGTGTTCGCCGGCACCACGCTTGCCCTGGTCACCGTCGTCGGCGCCGTCTGGCTCGGTGCCGCCCGCGCCGAGCCGGGCGAGCTGTTGTGGCCGGTCACCCAACTGGTCCACGCCGACCGAGCGGAGGCGCTACGCACCGAACGCGAAATCGGCCGACTACTGGACCAGGCGCGGCAGGACCTTGCCGGCGGCCAGCACGCCAACGCCCGCTACCACCTAGACCGTGCCACGGCCCTGCTAAACCGCATCGGCGATGACGAGACCGTCACCCGGCTGCGAGACGACATCAACGAACTGCGGCACCTGATCCCGCCCCAGGACCCGACGAATCCGCCAGCCCCCGACACCTCGATCGGGGCCGGCGTGCCGGCACCGTCCGACACGGAGTTGGCACCGTCCGCCGTTCAACAGCCCGCGGCCACCACCGGACCGACGTCGCCGCCCCGCCGACCGACCCAATCGACACCGACGCCCCCAACAACCGGGAGCCGACCGACAAACTTGCCCGAAGGGACGCCGCCAGCCCAGCCGAGCGCCCCAGCGGTGATTCCGCAGCCACAAGCTCCGCCGACAACGGCTTTCACCACCGGCATCGACGCGCCCCACCCCACTCGAAGTGTTCCCTCGCGAGTGGACCCGGCCGGACCCGGAGCAGGGCGACCGGTACGGTCCGATCCGACCTTGAGGTGACTGTGGGACAGGGCTCGACGCCGACAACTTCGTGGAATGCACTGCCGTCGCGGCTCTGCCGGCAGCAGGTTTCCGCTCTGCACCGTAGACACCCGTCGGAAAGATCGTGGCTCAACGGCCTGTTCAAGGATGCGCCCGCACTAGAGAAGGTAGTCGGTCGCGTTCAGCACGACGATGTCGGCCCGGTTTTTCGCCAGCCGGCTGAGCGTCTTCGCCGCGTGGTGCCCGGCGGACGCGGCCCCGATCACCACACGAGGCTTCGTCATTTCGACGCCGTTCCCGCCCACGGCCGGGGCGAATGTCGCCGGCGCGACCGGTCAGGGCTCGGCCAGCCGGACGTATCCGGTTGAGCCCACCGCCTCGATGTCCCAGTGCCGACCGAACGCCCGCGCCCCGCTGATCATGATTCGTCCGATCTCCTCGGGGACCTGCGGGTCGACCACCAGCTTGCCGTTGACCGCGTCGAGGCCGAGCATGCTACGGAGAAAGTTCAGCGGCGCGCCCGCCGCCCAGGCCTGTGGGCTGCACGCCGTGGGGTACTGCACCGGCCAGGTCGAGCGCCCCCGTTGATAGCCGGCGATCGCCTCCGGCAGTCGGAAACTGAATGCCTTCGCCGCCTCCAACAGCGCCAGGGAGACCCGGTTCGCTTCCTCCCGGTAGCCGTAGCGTGCCATTCCGAGCACCGCGATGGAGTTGTCGTGCGGCCACACCGTGCCGAGGTGGTATCCGATCGGGTTGTACGCCGCCTCGTCCGTCGACAGCGTGCGGATCCCCCAACCGGAGAACATCGCATCCGCCATCAACTGCCGCACCACCTGCCCGGCGCGCTCCTCCGGCACAATCCCACTCCACAACAGGTGCCCCATGTTGGAGGTGATGGAGTCGATCCGGTTCTTGTCACCGTCGATCCCGACGGCGTAGTACCCACCCCGCTCCTCGACCCAGAAATCCCGGTTGAACGCGGCCCGGAGCCGCTCGGCGTCCGCCCGCAGACGCCGTGCCAGATCAGGATCGTCGAAGGGACCCTCGGCCAGCTCAGCCAGGCGCAGTTTCGCGTCGTACGTGTAGCCCTGGATCTCACATGTGGCGATCGGTAGGACCGGCAACCGGCCGTCGGAGAACCGGACCCCGTCCCACGAGTCACGCCAGCACTGGTTGCCCAGCCCCTCCGGGGACCGGGTCAGGTACTCGACGTAGCCGTCGCCGTCACGGTCGCCGTACCGGTCGATCCACTCGAGCGCGGCTAGGGCGTTGGGGCGCAGCAACCGGACCAGTTCGTCGTCGCGGGTGAACCGCCAGTACTCGGAGAGCAGGATGAGCCAGAGCTGGGTCGCGTCCGCGGTGCCGTAGTACGGGCTGTAGGGCCGCTGCCCGGTCCGGGTCAACTCGCCGTTGCGCACCTCATGCAGGATCTTACCCGGCTCCTCGTCGGTGAAGTCGTCGACCTTGCGGCCCTGCAACCCGGCGAGCGCCACCAGCGCCCCCTTGGCCAGGCGCGGGCCGCCGATGAGCGTCTGGTAGGCCGTGATCAGCGTGTCCCGTCCGAAGAAGGTAAGAAACCACGGCAGCCCGGCCGCCGGCAGGGCGACCCGTTGTCCGTTCATCTCGGACTCCAGGCGCAGCGCCACCAGATCCGTGAGGGTCTGCTCGATGGCCTGCTCGAACAGGCCGCTGTCGCTGCTGAACCGCCCGACCACCGAGCGCCACCGGGCGGCAGGATCGACGGCGCTGTGCCGGAAGACGTCCTCGAAATCCCCCCGCACCGGCTCCACCACTCCCATGCCCGGTGAGAGGGAGACCTTCAGATCGACCCCCCAGTCACCCCCGGGCGGGAGGTCGAGCACCCAGACGAAGTCGTCACCGTCCACCCGGTCCGGCACGGGCGACGCATGCACCTCGGTCTGGGCGACGAAGTCGCCGTTCTCGTAGCGGAACAACAGTCGACCGCTGTCCGCCCGATGCCGTCGGGCGATGGCCTCGGCGCGTTCCCGCACACCCGACTTGATCTCCAAAAGGTCAGCGAAGTCGCTGCCAACCCCCAGCCGCAGCTCGACACGGACGGGTTCGGTCGCTGAGTAGTGCAGTTCGATCCGCTCATGCAGGCCATCCCCGAGGTAGCGGCGACGACGGACGGTGAGTGCGTCCGCCGGCAGGTCCGGCAGGTCCGGATTGGCCAGGTAGAACTCCGCCGAGTAGTGGTCGACCGTCCCGGAGCGCAGAACCAGCAGCGGTCCTCCGTTCACGGTCAGCATCCATCGGTTCAGCAGCCGGGTGTCGAGATGCACGAGCCCACCGATCGAGCCCACCGGTATGTTGCCGACGGGGTCGGAATACATGAACGTGGAACCACTGAGTACCGCGATCGAACCCGGGTCGAGTTCGGGCGGCAGATCCCGCTGCCGCGCGCCGTTCCGCTTCGCCCCAGCGAGGTGAGGCGTCGGATCGGCAGGTGTCGGACGCTGGTCGGCCATGCGTTGACCGTAGAAACACCAGTCATGGCCGGTCATCACCCACTCCGGGTGATTTCACAGGTGCTCCCGGGTCGACATCGCCGCACTCCGGACAGGGTGGCCTTTCGGTGGCCTAAAAGTGCCGGCGCAGCCGCCGCCCGGAGGCGGCTGACCTGCCGTCTCCCCCGTTGCTGACTGTCAGCGTCGGTCGTCTTCGGTCGGCGGTTGGCGGCCCCGTGACCATCCGGGCGCCCGTTGCTCGCGAGGGCGCGCTGCTTCCCAGGGGTTAGGGGCGGGATCCGGTCGCTACCGTGGTCGCGGCGGCGGCCAGCAGGTTCCTGAGCCGAGCATGCGGGAACCGCTCCTCGACCTCCGAAGGCGGTGTTACCCGTGTGCTGTAGAAGGAGACGTCGTGGTCGTCGTCTTGTTCGGCCCACAGGTTGCCTGCTTCGTCGCGGTGCCACACCACCTGTTCGCCCCGGAAGTCGGCGCGTTCGAGCCAGTCGGCGCCACTGGGCCAGTAGCCGTCCCAGCCCTGGGGCCGCAGTGCGACGTACGCCGCGTCCACGGCGGCAACGGCGGCGTCCACGTCGTCGTCCTCGAAGACCGCGGCGAACCGGCACAGCAGGGCCATCGGCGCCCCGGGGTGCGACAGCAGCGGATCCCGCACGGCGACTGCGCGGCAGATCAGATCGAGCTCCGACCAACGCAGCGCGTACGGGTGCCAGTGCGCCAAGTCGTCCCAGCCGAGCCCAGCCCACTCGGCGGAACCAGGCCCGGTGATGCCCAATTCGTACGAGCCGAGCCGGGTGTCGACGTCCAGCCCGATGAGGTGGCCGCCGCCGACGTCGAAGGCGACGTTGATCGTCGTGTCCCGCTCGTCATCGTCATCGTCGTCGTCCTCATCGAGCAGCTCTTCAAGGTCGCCGAGCCGGTCGGCGCCGGGGCCGTCCTCCATCGCGAAGGTGTACCGCGCCCAGAACGCCGGATCGTGCAGAGATTCGCGCAGGGATCCTGGAATACCCATCCCACGATCATCACCTGCCGACGCGACACTCCGTCAGGCGGGTCGGCCGCCTTCGACTCGAGCACGCCCGGAAGACATGCTTCCCCGCGGTCGGTGTTGTCTGGTGGGCGCGCGGCAGGTTTCGAACCTCGGACTCTTCACTTCTTGGTCAAGGCGCTACAGTCCATGCTGCCGGTCCTGGTCGGGTGCGCCCTGACCGCCCGCTTCCTCACCGGGCGCTGGGCTACCTGCCCAGGGGTACCACAACGAGCACATCGCCCTGGCGCTTCCGGCTGCCACTTGTCGACGGCCGTGACCATCAGCACGCGCACGAAGACCGCGATGACGATCAACCCGCCTCGGGACCGGCCGCACATGTCGTAGCTGGACCGTAGGGTCACGCCATGACGACGACACAGACCCACACGCTCGCCGCCCCCGGCGTCGATCTGGTCTACGACGTGCGCGGACCACTCCCGCCGGCTGACGGTCGGCCCGCGCTACTCATGATCGGTCAGCCGATGACGGCGGAGGGCTTCACCGCGCTCGCCGCCAACTTCACCGACCGCACGGTCGTCACCTACGACCCTCGCGGCCTGGGCCGCAGCATTCGCACCGACGGCCGGTCAGACCACACGCCGCAGCAGCAGGCGGCCGACCTGCACCTGCTGATTGAGGCGCTCGACGCCGGTCCGGTCGAGGTCTTCGCAAGCAGTGGTGGTGCGGTGACGGCGCTCGAACTGGTCGCGTCCCACCCCGACGACGTTGTCACACTGGTGGCGCACGAACCACCGATCAACGCTGTGCTTCCCGATGCCGCGGCCGCCGAGCGTGCCCGGGCCGCCTTCCACGAGGCGTACCAGGCGAACGGCTTCGGCGCGGGCATGGCCGCGTTCGTCGCGATGACGTCCTGGCGGGGGGAGTTCACCGACGACTACTTCGCCCAGCCCACGCCCGACCCGGCGACGCTCGGCATGCCAACCGACGACGACGGCACGCGTGACGATCCGCTGTTGTCGAAGAACTCGTGGGCGATCAGCGACTATCGCCCCGACCCGAAGCTGCTCACTGCCGCGCCGACCCGCATCGTGATCGCGGTCGGCGAGGAATCGGCGGGTACGTACACCGCGCGCACCGCGCTCGGCACCGCGGCACTGCTCGGCCAGCAGGCGACGGTGTTTCCAAGCCACCACGGCGGCTTCCTCGGCGGCGAGTTCGGTTACGCGGGCAAGCCCGAGGAGTTCGCCGCGAAGCTCCGCGAGGTCCTGGCCACCAGATAGCCAGCCGACGCCACCGTTTCAATACCCGCTGCCCGCTGCCCGCTGTCCGCTCCGGCCCACCAGGTGAGCCCCCTACGTCTGGCGGTCAGGCGAGGCTCGGAGCGCTCCGTTCCGCGTGCAGGTCCCACAGCACGACGCCGACGAGGACCAGGGTCGCGGCGGTCATGAGTACCAGGGCCGAGGCGACGACGGCCAGCGGCGCGAGCGCGATCAGCGCGGCGATGCCGGCCAGGCGGGTGTGCGAGACGTGGCCCAGCAGCGACCACTTCAGCAGCGCATGCCCGAGGAGGTAGAGCGCTGGACCGCCGAGGATCAGCGCCGTCGTGGTGATGGTGGCCGGTTCGGTCGGATGCGCGATGGTGAACTCGTCGGCTGCGGCGGTCACGATGATGCCGGCCACCATCGGAATGTGGCAGTACGTGTACGCGACGAGGCCCAGACGCCCCGGATCGGACGCGGTGGAGATTGCCCGTAGGCCGGCCTCCTCCGCCCGGTCGAAGTAGATCCACCACAGTGCGGCGGTCCCGACAAAGGCCGTCACGAACGCCGCGACGCTCACCACCGAGCCGGGTGATTCGCCCATACGCGAGCCGGTGATCAGGATCGACTCACCGAGCGCGATGATGATGAACAGGTAGCTGCGGTGGGCCATGTGTTGACCGGCGATCGTGTAGTCCGTGGTGTGGGCACGGCCCAGCCGCGGCACCGGAAACCCGAGCCACATCACCACGTAACTGGCCAGGATGGCGATGAGCCAGATCGCGGCCCGGGCGTCGCCGTGCACCAGCCCGCCGGCGAGCCACAGCACCGCGAGCACCGACAGCCAGAACAGCACCCGCTGCGCAACCGCGACGAGCGGGTTGCGGCCACCGGAGGCCAGCAGCTCGAACACGATCGCGCCGAGCTCGATCGTCACGAGGGCGGCCGCGAACGCCAGGCCACGGCCCTCGAACGCCTGCGGCAGGGCCGCCGACATGATCAGGCTGGCCAGCGTCAGCCCAAGGAACAGCAGTTGCACCGGCCGCCGGTTCCGGGCGAGATAGTTCGTCGCCCAGGTGGTGTTGATCCAGACCAGCCAGACCGCCAGCATGAGCAGCAGCGTCTCGCCCGCCCCGCGAAGCGTCAGGTGCTCCAGCAGGTGATGGGTGAGCTGCGTGACGGCCAGCACGTAGACCAGGTCGAAGAAGAGCTCGACCGGCGTGACCTCGGCCGAGCCCGGCCGGCGCAGCAGCCCCCGCGTCCCGTCCGCCGGCACGGCGTCGCCCCGGCCCGGCCCGGCGGAAGTCGGGTCGCCGTCGGGATTGTCGGGCATGCCCGGCCCCTCGTCGTCCGGCGCTTGCTCAGCGGCTCGGCACAGCCTGCCATGCTTCGGGCACCGTCGAACTCGACCCGCTCTGCCCGCCCACTTGACGGCCCGGCGCGGGTCTGGGCGAGGGCGGCTGCCGGTGTCCGCCGCGTCGAGGACCCCGGGACGAGCGTTCCGCGGTCCCACGAGCTGTACTGGCCGCTTCGATCGCCGAATGCCCCAACGAGGACGCCCCTTCTCTGGGCCGGCGTCCAGGCTTCACGGTGTCCACACTTCCGGGAAGCGCCCGGGCTCCTCGACTGGGAGGAGTTTGTCGAGGGTGATCGGTAGGTCTCGGATGCGGACGCCGGTGGCGTGGTACACGGCGTTGGCGATCGCCGCCGCCGCACCGACGATGCCGATCTCACCGACGCCCTTGGTCCCCATCGGGTTGACGTACGTGTCGTCCTCCTCGATCCAGTGCACCTCGACGGCGCCGATGTCGGCGTTGCTGCTGACGTGGTACTGGGCGAGGTCGTGGTTGACCACGTGACCGAACCGGAGATCGACCACACTCTGTTCGTGTAGCGCCATGGACAGGCCCCAGGTCATTCCACCGAGCAGTTGTGAACGGGCGGTCTTCGGGTTGACGATCCGGCCGCACGCGAAAACGCCCAGCTGTCGGGGTACGCGTATCTCGCCGGTTTCCTCGTGCACCCGCACCTCGGCGAACTGCGCGCCGAAGCTGTGCATCGCGTACTGCTTGAGGTAGGGGTTCTCCGGCGTGTCGGCGGTGATCTCCAGACCGTCCGCCGGCACGGTCCCGCCGTGCTCGGTGGTCAGTCGCTCGCGCAGCTGGTCGGCGGCGGCGTAGATGGCCGTGCCCCAGCTGGTGATCCCCGCAGATGCACCCTCCTCGGCCGCCGGAGGGTATGCGGTGTCGCCGAGTCGCAGGTCGACCTGCTCGATGCCGACCTGGAGGGCGTCGGCGGCGACCTGGGTCAGCGCGGTGCGGGTGCCGGTACCGATGTCCGCGGCCGCGATCAGCACGACGTACCGGCCGTCCGCGCCGGCCCGGATGGTCGCCTTCGATCCTGGCAGCCGCAGTACCGGGTACGTTGCGGCCGCCACCCCGGTGCCTACCAGCCAGCCCCCCTCCCGACGTGCCCGCGGGGTGGGGTCGCGCTGCTCCCAGCCGAACCGGCGGGCCCCCTCCCGCAGGCAGGTGACCAGGTTCCGGCTGGAGAAGGGCAGGCCGAAATGGGGGTGCAGGTCCGGCTCGTTGCGGATCCGCAGCTCGATCGGGTCGAGGCCGCAGGCGATGGCCAGCTCGTCCATCGCCGACTCGAGCGCGAACATGCCGGACGCCTCCCCGGGCGCCCGCATGATCGTCGGCGTTGGCACGTCCAGTTCGGCCACCCACTGCTGGGTACGCCGGTTCGGCGCGGCGTACATGCTCGGGGTGGCTCTGGTGCTGTGCTCGGCGAACTCCTTGACCTTCGAGGTCTGCTCGATCGAGCCGTGGTCGATCGCGACCAGCCGACCGTCGCTGCCCGCGCCCAGCCGGATCCGCTGAATCGTCGGCGGCCGGTAGCCGGTCAGGGAGAACGTCTGCTGCCGGGTGAGCGGGAACTTTACCGGTCGGCCCGGAACGAACCGGGCGGCCATCGCGGCGAGCACGACATCGGCACGCGGATAGACCTTCGACCCGAACGCGCCGCCGACGTGTGGCGAGATCACCCGTACCCGGCCGGGGTCGAGCCGGAAGGCCCCAGCCACCGCAGCCTGTATCCCGGTCACCCCCTGGGTCGACACATGCAGGGTGAACCCGTGCTCAGTCCAGCAGGCGATCGTCGTGTGCGGCTCCAGCGCGTTGTGGGTGTACCAGGGGGTGCTGTAGACCTGGTCCACCCGGACGGCCGCCGAGGCCAGCGCGGCCTCAACGTCACCCTCGGCGGTGTCCATCGGAAAGAGCGGCAGCACCTCGTTCGGCACCCGCAGTTTCTCCCGGTGGCCCGGCACCTCGGCCCGGATGTCGACGTTGTGGGGCCGCCCCTCGTAGTCCACCCGGACCAAGCGGGCGGCTTCGCGGGCAATCTCCGAGGTCTCCGCGATCACCCCGCCCACAATCTGGCCCCGGAAGGACACCTCATCGGACTGCAGGACGCGCAGCTCACCGTCGTCAGTGCTGAGCCGAGGAGCATTCTGGTACGTCAACACGGCCAGTACACCCGGCTGCGCGCTCGCCTGGCTGCAGTCGATCCCGGTTATCCGACCGGTCGCGACGGTGCTCTGCACCGCGAACAGATACGCCGGGTGCTCCACCGGCTGTTCAAAGGCGTACCGGGCCAGGCCGCGTACCTTCTCCGCGCCGTCGAACCTGTCCAGCGCCTGCCCGATGGCCGGAGTGGTTGTGCTCATCGCGGCACTCCGGTCAGATCCAGCAGCGTTCGCACCATGGTGTTTCGGGCCAACGGGACCTTGAACGCGTTGCCCCGCAGCGGCCGGGCGTCGGTGAGCTCGGCGTCGGCGGCTCGGCGGAACAGTTCCTCGCCGGCCGGTCCGCCGCGCAACAGCTCCTCGGCTCGATACGCTCGCCACGGCTTGTGCGCCACCCCGCCCAGCGCGATCCGCACGTCGCGTACGACACCGTCCGCCAGGTCGATCGCGGCGGCCACCGCGACCAGCGCGAACGCGTAGGAGGCCCGGTCCCGGACCTTGCGGTAGTACGAGCGGGTGGCGAACGGCAGCGGCGGCAGGTCGATCGCGGTGATCAACTCTCCGTGCTGGAGCACCGTGTCCCGCTGCGGTTCCGGCCCGGGGAGCCGGTGCAGCTCGGTCATCGGGATCAGGCGTTCCCCGTCCGGCCCCGCGGTACGGACCGTCGCGTCCAGCGCGGCCAGCGCGACGGCCAGGTCCGACGGGTGGGTCGCGACGCACTGGGGTGAGCTACCGACGATGGCGAGGTCGCGGTGGTGCCCCTCGATCGCCGAGCAGCCGGTGCCCGGTTCGCGCTTGTTGCACGAGGTGGTGACGTCCTGGAAGTACGGGCAGCGGGTGCGCTGCAACAGATTCCCGGCGGTGGTGGCGAGGTTGCGCAGTTGGCCGGAGGCGCCGGACAGCAGGGCCTGGGAGACCATCGGATAACGCTGGCGGACCAGCGGGTCGGCGGCGAGGTCGCTGTTGGAAGTACCGGCACCGATGCGTAGCCCACCGTCAGGCAGCTCCTCGATCCGGTCCGAGACCAGCCGCCGTACGTCGACCAGCAGGTCCGGCCGGGCGACGTCGAGTTTCATCAGGTCCACCAGGTTGGTCCCGCCGGCGAGGAAGGCGCCCTGCGGCGCCCGGGCGAGCAGCAAGACCGCGCCAGACGTCGTGCTGGCACGCTCATAGCGGAATGTCCTCACCTCCGGGCGACTTCCTGGATCGCCGGCACGATGTTCGCGTACGCGGCACAGCGGCACAGGTTCCCGCTCATTCGCTCGCGGATCTCGTCCTCGTCCAACACCACGGTCGCGGGGCCGCCGCCCGTGCCGGCGGGTTCACCCATGGTCACCGCGCTCGGCCAGCCGGCTTCGGCCTCGGCCAGCATGCCGACGGCCGAGACGATCTGGCCCGGCGTGCAGTAGCCGCACTGGAATGCGTCGTGGCGGATGAAGGAGCGCTGCAACGGATGCAGCTCACCGTCCGACGCCAGCCCGGCGGCTGTCACGATCGTGGCGCCGTCGTGTGCCACGGCGAGCGCGAGGCAACTGTTGACCCGCCGGCCATCGAGCAGCACCGTGCACGCGCCGCACTGCCCGTGGTCACACCCCTTCTTCACGCTGCCGACACCCAGCCGCTCCCGCATGGCGTCAAGCAGGGTTGTTCGCACATCGACGGTCAGCCGATGCAGGATTCCGTCCACCCGGACGGTGACGTCGACTTCCATCCTCGACCAACCCCCGACAACGTCCAGCCAACCGACGGCCCCAACATAGTCCGTTCTGCCCTTATTGAACCGACATGCGGCAAAAATGGCCGGGATCGGGGGGTGGCTGGCCCGTTTCGACCGGCCGCGACCCGGGCGAGCAGGCGCGACACCACCGACAACATCAAGCAGAACCTCACCCGAGGACCACCCCTGCGGAGTTACCCGAGTTCAGCTCTGGGGGACTGTAGGGGCGCGTTCCTGGCCGCGAGCAACGAACGTGCCCTCAAGAGGATCAGCGGTGAGCCCGTCGGTGGCGACGCACGCAGGGCTCCGCTGACCCATATCGAGATACCGAAGAAGATCAACCGGATCAACAGTCGGGAGGGGATTGCCTCCCGACTACTCGTCTCTTGGGGCGGCTGCCCGGCGTCAGTGGCGGATCAGTCCTTCGACGACGAGGTTCGTCACGGTCTGGAATACGGCGTCGATGCCGGGTTCGCTCCACTCCCGCCGGAGCAGGGGGTTGTGGAAGCTCGTCGTGGCCGTGAAGACGCCTATCGCTGCCGTGTCGGAGTCGATCTCGGCAAACTCTCCCCGTTCGACACCTGCCTTGATGATGGTCCGGAGTTGGCGGACGAGGTCGCGCGTGTGCGCGACGGCGACTTCACGGTGCTCGGCGACCAGCGCGGTGAAGGTGTCGAAGAGCTCCGGATCGTCTCGGGCGTGCTTCTTCTTGGCCTCGAACAGGCTGGCCAGCCAGTGCCGTAGGCGTTCGGGCGCGGGTGTCCGGCTGGTGGAGATCTCGTCGAGGCCGCTGTGCACGCGGTCAAGCCACTCGTGGGTGACCGCTTCCCGCAGGGCCATCTTGCTCGGGAAATGACGGTAGATGCTGCCGGGGCTGACCCCGAGCGCACGAGCGACGTCCGCGACCGTCGCCTTGGCGGGGCCGTACCGCCGCAGCACGTCCTCCGTCGTGGCGAGGATCTGCTGCCGCGAGAGAACGGTGTCGGCCACGTGGTCTCCTGACGTATGGGTTCGTGCGGCGGTCGGCGAACGCCCGGGGGCGGGACCGGTTCGGTGGCTGGTCCCGCCCCTGCCTCCCCGGTGGGGGTGTTCGCTGCGCCGGATGGAGCTTAGCCAGCGACAGTGCCAGCGATCTCGCGCCCGTCGACGACGGCGGGCCCGGTCGGCAGCAGGTCGTCGAAGCCCATCCGCGCCAGGAACTGGCGCCGGCTGAGGGCGGCGGCTTCGTTGACGGAGATATCGCCGACGCCGGTGTAGTCGACCGTGGTCCGGAACGGGCGGGTGCCGGCTGGGAGGTCGACGACTCGGACGATCTCGTCGGCGACGCCCTGCACGTCCGGGGTCAGCCCAGGCAGCGTCATTCCCCGCGAGGCCGTCTCGTTTCGCTCGAGGTACGGCTGGTAGATCTCGAGGTACTGCTGCTGGACCTCGGTCTCGGCGGGGTGCTCGGCGTTGGGGAAGTGGGCGGTGCCGTCGACGAAGATGCCGGGCATGACGATGGTGGTGTCGATGCCGAACTTGATCGTCTCGTAGCTGATCGACTCGGCGAAGGAGTCGAATGCGGCCTTCGCCGCTGTGTACGGGCCGAGGAATGGCGGAACGACCCTTGTCGCTCCGCTGCCCACCCAGAGCAGCAGGCCGGACCGCTGTTGGCGCATCATCGGCAGGAAGGCGCGATTGACCCGCAGCGCCCCGACCACGTTGGTGTTCAACCCCTCCAGTACCTGCTCGGGGGTGAACGCCTCAGTGATACCGAAATAGAGGTGTGCCGCGTTGTGCACCAGCACGTCGACGCGGCCCTGTTCGGCTCGGACGGTGTCGGCGGCGGCCTGCGCCGATCCGGCCGACAGGATGTCGAGTTCCAGAACCCTGAGGTTGACCTTGTGCTCGTCGGCGAACGCGCGGGCCTCGGCGGACTTGTCCGCGTTGCGCGAGTCGATGCCCCGCATGCTGGCGTAGACGGTGTGGCCGGCCAGGGCGAGGGACCGGGCGGCGAGCCGGCCAATCCCGGTACCTGCCCCGGTGATCACGACGACTTTGGACATGGCGGTCTTCCCTTCCTTCCCTGTGCGGTAGTGCTGATGCGGTGCCGCTCAGCGCTCGCTGTCCAGGCTTGCCATGTGCTGGGCGGGGTAGCGGTGACCGGCGGCCGCGCCCGCCGGCACGGCTGCTTCGATCGCGGCGAGGTCGTCCTGGCTCAGGACCAGCTCGGCGGCCGCAAGGGATTCCTGGAGGCGATCCCGCCGCCGAGCGCCCACCAGCGGCACGATGTCCGAGCCGCGTGACGCGACCCAGGCGATCGCGACCTGCGCCACAGTGGCGCCGATCGATCGGGCGACCCGGTCGAGCGCGTCGACGAGGTCGAGGTTCGCCCGGAGGTTCTCGCCCTGGAAGCGCGGCGAGTGCCCGCGGAAGTCGTTCGCCGCCAGCTCGCGATCCGGCGTCCAGTGTCCCGACAGCAGTCCCCGGGAGAGGACCCCGTAGGCCGTGATCCCGGTGCCCAGCTCGCGGGCGGTGGGCAGGATGGAGGCCTCGATGCCGCGGGAGAGGAGCGAGTACTCGATCTGCAGGTCGCTGATGGGGTGGACTGCGGCGGCCCTGCCTAGCGTTGCCGCGCTGACCTCAGAGAGCCCGATGTAGCGCACGTAACCGGCCTGGACGAGCTCGGCGATGGCGCCGACGGTGTCCTCGATCGGCACGTTCGGGTTGAGCCGCGTCGGCCGGTAGATGTCGACGTGGTCGGTCCCGAGCCGGCGCAGGGTGTACGAGAGCCGGTCCTTGACCGCAACCGGGTCGGTGTCCGCCGGGACCGGCTGGAACCCACCGTCCGGGCTGCGCCGGCTGCCGAACTTGACACTGATGACCACCTCGTCGCGGTTGCGCTGCTGGAGCGCATCCCGGATCAGCAGCTCGTTGTGGCCAGAACCGTAGAAGTCCCCGGTGTCGATCAAGGTGATCCCGGCGTCGAGCGCCGCGTGGATCGTGGCGATGCTCTCCGCATCGTCCGCGGGCCCGTACAGGTCCGACATGCCCATCGCTCCGAGCGCCAGCTTCGAAACCTGCGGTCCGTGTGTGCCGAGCGTGCGCTTCTCCATCCTCTTGCTTCCTCTCCTCGTTGTCCTCGGTCAGCCTGCGACCGAGGACAACAGTAGGCTGACGAATGACGGAATTGCTAATTCGTCATTCGTCATGTGTGATGTGTCACAGCCGGCCGTGACACGGGCCCTGGACCGACGAGTCAGGGTCCGTCGGCAGGCCGACCCTGCACCCCCGCCGACGGCCTGCCCCCGTCCGTGCGGCCGGCCCGGCAGGCCGGCAGGCCGGCAGGTCGGCAGGTCGGCAGGTCGGCAGGGAGCATCGCGCCCCGGTGTCCTCCAAGGCCCGGGCGGTGGTGGTCAGGCCCTTGCCGAGATTCGTCGGCGGGCGTAGGAAGAACACCACGCCCCACCCCCGGCTCCTCCCACCAGCGTCGGCTCCGTGGATCCGTCCACTCCGTCCACCGTCGAAGGAGATGCGTGTGACCACCCCCAGACGGCTCCGTCTCACCGTGTCCGTGCTGGTGACCGTCGGTGCGGTCCTGCTCGGCACCCCCGCAGCCGCCGAACCCCCCGCGCGGCAACCGGCCGCGCACGGCGACTGCGACCCGATCGACCCGACCGCGTGCCTGCTGCCGTTCCCGAACGACCACTTCACGGTGCCCGATCCCGCCAGCCCCACCGGAAAGCGGGTGCGGTTCGCGGCCGCCGCGATGCCCGCCAACGTGCACGGCACCCCGATCGACCCGGCCGAATGGAACCGGCAGGACGGGTTCAGCCCCGGCTCGCCGATCCTGGTGCGCGTGCCCGGCCTGGACGCCGCGGCCACCAGGATCGCCCCGGTCACCGACATCGGCCGCTCGCTGGCGCCGGACGCGCCGATCGTGCTGCTCAACACGGCCACCGGCAAGCGCACGCCGTACTGGGCGGAGCTGGACGCGCACGCCGCCGGCCGGCCCGACCGGCAGGTGCTCATCATCCGGCCGGCGGTGGCGCTGGCCGAGGGCACCCGGTACGTCGTGGGCCTGCGCGGCATGCGCGACCGGAACGGGGAGCTGATCCCGGCGCCGGCCGCGTTCGGGACGTACGTCACCGGCGGCGGCCTGGGCCCCCGGGACCGCCGCGGCCCGCAGATCAAGCGGATCCTCGCCGACCTGACCCGGGTCGGCGTCAAGCGGCACAGCCTCTACCTGGCCTGGGACTTCACCGTGGCCAGCCGGCAGGGCCTGACCGGACGGATGCTGGCGATCCGCGACAACGCCTTCGCCACGCTGGGCGCGGCGGCCCCGTCGTTCACCGTCACCACCGTGACCGACTACCCGCCCCAGCAGGATGCGCGGATCGCCCGGCAGGTGACCGGCACCATCGCCGTACCGTCCTATCTGACCGGCAGCGGCGGACCCGGTTCGCGGCTGCACTACGGACCGGCCGGCGGCGACGGAAGCCCACCCACGGCGTACGCCCGGCCGACGCCGTCCGGCGCGACGCTGCACGCCGACTTCGTCTGCAACATCCCGCGCAGCGCGTCCGGCGCCGATCCGGCGCACCTCTCGCTCTACGGTCACGGCCTGCTGGGCAGACCGACCGAGATCAACGCCGGCAACGTCAAGACCATGTCGAACACGTACGACTTCACCTTCTGCGCGACCAGTTGGATCGGCATGGCCGCCGCCGACGTCCCGTACGTGGCCGGCGCCTTCACCGACCTCAGCGCCTTCCCCGCGGTGGCCGACCGGTTGCAGCAGAGCTTCCTGAACTTCCTCTTCCTGGGCCGGGCGATGATCCACCCGGGCGGGTTCGCCGCCGACCCGGCGTTCCAGGACGCCGGCGGGCAACCGCTGATCGACGTGGTGGGCGGGCTGCACTACGACGGGAACAGCCAGGGTGGCATCAACGGCGGAGCGCTCACCGCCATCGCCCAGGACTGGACCCGGTCGGTGCTCGGCGTGCCGGCGATGAACTACTCCACGCTGCTGCAGCGCAGCGTGGACTTCACCCCCTTCCAATCGATCATGGACGGGTACTACCCGGACAAGGTCGACCAGCAGCTGATCTTCGCGCTGCTGCAGATGCTCTGGGACCGGTCCGAGGCGAACGGGTACGCCCAGCACATGACCGGCAACCCGTTGCCGGGCACTCCGGCGCATCAGGTGCTGATGCACGTGGCCTTCGGTGACCAGCAGGTCTCCCCCGCCGCGGCGGAGGTCCAGGCGCGCACCATCGGCGCCCGCCTGCACACCCCTGCCCTCGCCGACGGCTGGTCACTCGACGTGCGGCCGTACTGGGGCATCACACCGATCCGGGCGTATCCGTACACCGGCTCGGCGGTCGTGATCTGGAACAGCGGTGCGGCGTACGCGCCGCCACCGACGAACCTCGCCCCGGCCGGACCGGAGTACGGCGACGATTCGCACGAGTTCCCGCGCGCCCAGCCCGGGGCGCAGGAGCAGAAGGCGACGTTCCTGCTCACCGGCAAGATCATCGACGTCTGCGCGGGCGGGCCCTGCCCCTGACGCGACAGCGACGCCGGTCGCGCCGGACAGGCGCGGCCGGCGTCGCTGCCGACCCGCAACCCCGCTTCCGCTGATCGTGCGTATCCTCAACAGGCCGTCGGGACGCTGACCCGACCCGCCTCCGACCCGGCGCCGCGCCCCGAGTGAGCCGCGCGGGGTTGTCCGGCGGCGGCGGGGCCGTCCGCGCCGCCGGGGAGCAGGGAAAGGCGGTCCACGCATGTTCAACACGGCGCGCCTGCAGGTCGTGCTGGAGATCGCCCGGCACGGGACCATCGTCGCCGCGGCCGAGCAGCTCCGGCTCAGCCCGTCCGCGGTCTCCCACCAGCTCGCCACCCTGGAGCAGGAAGCCGGCGTGGCGCTGGTGGACCGGGGGCCGCGCAGCCTGCGGCTCACGGTGGCGGGTCAGCGGCTGGCCGACTACGCCCAGCAGATCGCCGATCTGATGTCGGCCGCCCGCGACGATCTGTCCGCCCACGGGGAAGGCCGGCGCGGCCTGCTGCGGATCGGTTTCTTCGCCACCGCCGGCACGGAGCTGCTGCCGCGCGCCCTGTCGAGCTTCACCGCCGAGCATCCCCAGGTCGAGTTGGCCCTGATCCTGGGGCAGCCATCAGAGCTGCTCCCCCGCCTCAACCAGGGGGAACTGGACCTCGTGGTGGTGTTCAACCATCCGCTGAGTCCGACCCGGGAGGCGCCCTTCGCGACGGTGTCCCCGCTGATGGTCGACCCGCAGCTGGTGGTGTTGCCGGCACACCACCCGCTCGCCGGACGACGGCGGCTGCGGCTCACCGACCTGGCCGACGAGCCGTGGATCACCACGCTCGGCGTGCAGGGGGAGGTGTCGGTGCTGGAACTGGCGGCGCGGGCCGAGGGGTTCCAGCCCCGGATCCGCTGCCGCAGCGACCACTACGAGGTGGTGTTGGGCCTGGTCCGGGCCGGCGTCGGCGTCGCGTTGATGCCGTCGCTGGGCCTGCGGAACCCCGGCGGGGTGGCGGTCCGGCCGCTCACCCACGCCAACCTGCACCGCGAGATCGGGGTGGCCCTGCGTCCCGGCAACCCGAATCCGGTGGTCGGCAGTTTCGTCGACCGGCTGACCGACGCCGCCGCGGGGCTCAGTCAGGAGTTGGCCGAGCGGTGGCCGTCGGCGCCGGCGAGCCGGTCGACCGCCGTACCCCACCGCCGCAGCTCCGCCACCGCGGCCCGCTCCGCCCCGGGCGGGAACGCCGCGACCACGGCGTAGACGACGGTGTGCGGGCCGGCGACGATGCCGGCGTCGGCGCGGACACCGGTGTCGGTGCCGGTCTTGTTCGCCACCCGGACTCCCCCGGTCGACCACGGGTCGTGCCGGATGGTGTCGGCGACGAGCGTCCGATCGGTGTTGCGGGCGAGCCACCCGCGCAGCAGCTCCGACGCCCGCCGGCTCTGCCAGTTCCCGGTAGCCACGTCGGCGAGGAAGGTGCAGAGGTCGTGGGCGGTGCCGGTCGCGAAGCTCGGCGGTACGCCCGGGCCACGGGTGGCCCGGATCCGGTCGTGCACGGCGGTGGCGCGCAGGCCGCTGGTGCGGGCCAGGTGCCGTACGGCTTCCAGTGTCACCAGCCGGAGCAGCGCGTTCGTGGCGGCGTTGTCGCTGACCGCGGCCACCGCGGTGGTGAGGTCGGCGACGGTCCAGGGGCGCGGCGAGAGCAGGCCGAGCAGGCCGGTGCCGCCGAGTGCCCGGTCGTCGTCGAGCAGGTCGACCCGCTGGTCGGGGGCGAGGGTGCCGGCGGCGATGCGGCGGGCGACCTCGCCGAGCAGCAGCACCTTGCCGACGCTGGCCAGCGGCAGGACCAGGTCCTCGTCGTGGGAGAGGGTGCGCCCGTCGTCCAGCCGCCGCACCATCGCCCCGATCCGCACGGGGGCGGCCGGGCCGCCGCCGGTCACGGCTGCCCCCGCAGGAGCCGCTCGCGGTCCGGTACGGCCAGCACCCGCCCCGGTCGGGCGTCGGTGACCCGGTCGCCGTCGACGACGACCTGGCCGTCGACCACCACGGCGCGGATCCCGCGCGGCGGAGCCAGCGGGTCGTCGTAGGTCGCGCCGTCGGCGGCTTGCGCGGGGTCGAGGATCACCAGGTCCGCCGCGTACCCGTCGGCGAGCAGGCCCCGCTCGCGCAGGCCGAAACGCCGGGCGGGCATCCCGGTCATCTTGTGCACGGCCTCGGTCAGGCTCAGCAACCCCACCTCGCGGACGTAGTGACCGAGGACCCGGGCGAAGCTGCCCGCCCAGCGGGGGTGGGGCCGGCCGGGCTTGGGCACGCCGTCGGAGCAGATCATCGCCAGTGGGCTGGCCAGCACCCGCCGGACGTCGTCCTCCCGCATCGAGTGGCTGAGGATGGTCACGTTGCCTGCCTCGGCGGCGAGCAGGTCGCAGACGTAGTCGATCGGGTCGACGCCGCGGGTGGCGGCGAGATCGGCGACGGTGTGCCCCTCGACGTCAGGTGTGGTGGGGGCGGACGCGACCCGGATCAGGTCCCAGCCGCCGTTGCCGACGGTGTTCTCCCAGCCGGGCAGCCCGGCGGACAGGTCGGCGCGGATGCGGTCGCGGACGGCCGTCTCGGCGAGGGCGGCGAGCATCGCGGGCACGCCGTCGGCGATGACCCAGGGTGGCAGCATGGCGTGCAGGGCCGTGCTGCCGGCGGTGTACGGGTAGACGTCGCAGCGGACGTCCAGGCCGTCGGCCCGCGCCCGCTCGAGTCGGGCCAGGGTGCGGACCGTGGCGCCCCAGGAGCGCCGCCCGGCCGTCTTGTGGTGCGAGACCTGCAGCGCCGCGCCGGCCGCGGTGGCGATGTCGATCGCCTCCTCCAGCGCCGACTCCACCTGCGACATCTCGTCGCGCAGGTGGGTCACGTACGGCTTCCCGTGCGCCGCGGCCACCCGCGCGAGCGCGATGACCTCGTCGGTGCCCGCGTTGACTCCCGGCGAGTAGATCAGCCCGGTGGACAGCCCGGCCGCGCCGGCGGCGAGCGCCTCGTCGAGCAGGTCGCACATCCGCTGGACCTCGTCGGGGGTGGCGCGCCGCTGCGCGTAGCCGACGACGGCGGCGCGGAGCGTGCCGTGGCCCACCAGGGCGGCGAGGTGGTTGCGCCGGGCCACGTCCTGCGCGGCGGCGAACTCCGCGAAGGACGGGTACGTCGCGGCGGGCGGGCCGAACGTCGCGGCGACCAGGTCCCGTACCGCCTCCGCGCGCCGGGCCGGGACCGGAAAGGGACTGATCCCGCAGTTGCCGCAGATCTCGGTGGTGACGCCCTGCCGCAGCGGCGCGAGGCGCAGGATCTCCCGCTGCTCGTCGTCGCCGGCGAGCAGGTCGGAGTGGGTGTGCACGTCGATGAAGCCCGGGGTGACGACCAGGCC
Organism: Micromonospora sp. R311; assembly: GCF_056780015.1. Lineage (NCBI taxonomy): Bacteria > Bacillati > Actinomycetota > Actinomycetes > Micromonosporales > Micromonosporaceae > Micromonospora > Micromonospora sp. R311. The sequence continues at coordinate 48,544 of NZ_JBSWCE010000020.1, read as the reverse complement.
GCCCGCGTCCACCACCTCGGCGGCGGGGCCGCGGCTTCCGGGGGGCAGCAGCAGCAACCGGCCGTCGCGCACCCCCACGTCGGCGGTACGGGCGGGCGAGCCGGTGCCGTCGACGACGGTCCCGCCGGTGATCAGCAGGTCCAGCTGGGCCATCAGAGGACCTTGGACAGGAACGCGCGGGTCCGGTCGTGCCGTGGGGCGGCGAGGATCTCCCGCGGCGGGCCCTGCTCGATGATCAGCCCGTCGTCCATGAAGACGAGGTGGTCGCCGACCTCGCGGGCGAACCCCATCTCGTGGGTCACGACCACCATCGTCATGCCGCTGGCGGCGAGGTCCTTCATCACCTCCAGCACCTCGCCGACCAGTTCGGGGTCGAGCGCCGAGGTCGGCTCGTCGAAGAGCATCAGCTTCGGCGACATCGCCAGGGACCGCGCGATGGCCACTCGCTGCTGTTGCCCGCCGGAGAGCTGCGCCGGGTAGTGGTGGGCCCGGTCGGCGAGCCCGACCCGGTCGAGCAGGTCACCGGCGTGCCGGCGGGCGTCGGCCGTCCCGACGCCCTTGACCGCGACCAGGCCCTCCATCACGTTCTCCAGCGCGGTGCGGTGCGGGAAGAGGTGGAACCGCTGGAACACCATGCCGATCGACTCGCGTTGGCGGCGCAGCCGGGCGTCCGGCAACGGTCGCAGCCGCCCGCCGCGCTCCTCGTATCCGATCAGTTCGCCGTCGACGTAGACCCGACCCGCCTGGGGCTCCTCGAGATGGTTGAGGCAGCGCAGCAGGGTGGACTTGCCGGAGCCGGAGGGGCCGACCACGCAGACCACCTGGCCGCGCTCGATGACCAGGTCGATGCCGCGCAGCACCTCGATGCGGCCGAAGCTCTTGCGCAGCTGCCGGCACCGCACCATCGGGGCGGTCATCGTGCGCTCCCGGTGAACCGCAGGTTGCGGCCGATCCGCCCGCGCAGCGTGACCGGGACGGTGGTGCCGAAGCCGCGGCTGAACCGGCGTTCCAGGTAGTACTGGCCGACGCTGGCGACGGTGGTGAGCAGCAGGTACCAGATGGACGCGACGATGAGCAGGGCGATCACCTCGAAGTTGGTCAGGTAGAGCCGCTGGGCGACGGTGAGCAGGTCGGCGCCGGCGATCACCGAGACCAGCGAGGTGGTCTTGAGCATGGAGATGAACTGGTTGCCGGTCGGCGGGACGATGATCCGCATCGCCTGGGGCAGCACCACCCGCTTCATGATCTTCGGGCGGGACATGCCCAGCGCCGCGGCGGCCTCCTGCTGGCCGGGATCGACGGCCCGCAGTCCGGCCCGGACGATCTCGCTCATGTAGGCGCCCTCGTTGATGCTGAGCCCGAGCAGCGCCGCGACGAAGCCGGTGACGAGGGCGTTCGTTTCCCAGGTCACCAGTTTCGGGCCGCCGAACGGCACGCCGAGACCGATCTCCGGGAAGATCAGCGCGATGTTGAACCAGAAGATCAGCTGCACCAGCAGCGGGGTGCCGCGGAAGAACCAGACGTAGGCCATCGCGCCGGTGCGCAGGATCCGGCTGCTGGAGACCTGCATCAGCGCGACCACCACGCCGAGCACCACGCCGATCAGCATCGACGCGACCGTGAGCTGGATGGTGACCCAGAGCCCTTCCAGGATGACCCGGTCGAACTGGTAGGCGACGACGATGTCCCAGTGCAGGTTGGGGTTGACGGCGATGGTCCAGCCCAGCCAGACCAGGACCAGGGTGGTCACGCCGGCGGCCAGCCACCGCCCCGGCCGCAGGGGGTGGCTGATCCGGTTCGGCTCCGGGTCGGGGCCGTCCGGCGCCGGGCCCGCGGCGGCGGTTTCCTGCTCCTCGACGGTAGGGTCCACCGGCGCACTCACTTCTGGTTGTTGACGGTGGCCGCCTGGATGGCGCTGCCCGTCACGCCCCACTTCTCCAGGATCTTGGTGTACTCGCCGCTGTCGATCAGCTCCTGGAGCGCCCGCTGCACCGCGTCGCGCAGCTGGCTGTCCTTCTTGTCGATCGCGATGCCCCACGGGCCGGCCTCGTACTGCGCCTCCAGCACCTCGTACTTGCCGCTCTCCTGGGCGAGCATCTTGGCCACCGGGTAGTCGACGATGGTGGCGACGGCGCGCCCGGCGTCGATCTGCAGCAGGCCGGTCGGGGCGTCCTCGCTCTGCGAGATCGTCATCTTCTTCGCGCACTTGGCGTTCTGCCCCTCGCCGATGGCGAGGTTGGAGCTGCCCTTGGCGAGCACGACGGCCCGGCCGCACAGGTCGGCGAGGTCCTTGACGCCGGCGGGATTGCCCTTCGCCACCATGATCGCGCCACCGGCCTGGAAGTAGTCGACGAAGTCGACGGCCTTGCGCCGCTCCTCGGTGTCGCTCATCGAGGACATCGCCAGGTCCCAGCGGTCGGCCTGCAGACCGGGGATGAGGCCGGGGAAGCTGGCGTTGGTCATCTCCAGCCTCAGGCCGAGCCGCCCGGCGATCGCCGCGGCCAGCTCCGGGTCGACGCCGATCAGCTCCTGGGTACCTTGCCGGTACATCTCCATCGGCGGGTAGCCCTCGGCGGTGGCCACTCGCAGGACACCCTTCTCCTTGAGGGCGGCGGGCACCAGATCGGCGGCCTTGGCGTCGGCGGCGACCGAGGCCGCGCCGCCGGGCTGCGGCGTCTGCCCGCTCGTCGACCGGCCACAACCCGTTGCCGCGACCGACAGTGTGACCAGACCGATGACGACGTGGAGTACACGCTTCCTGAGCACGGTAAACCTCCTGGCTGGGCGACTGGCGGGACCCTATCCGGGATCAGCCAGCATGAACAGCCTGAATGCTCTGCATGGTGAGCAGCGGATAGTTCGATGCTCGACATCGGCGCTCACCGAGAGCGCCACCCGTCCACCAGACGTGCCGCGAGTCCCTTGCCGGCCCGCCGGGTCACCACCCGCTGCGCAACCACGGCGCCGAGGCGCTCACCGCCGTAGCGCCGGCCGAGCAGGCCGGCGGCGACATGCGGATACCGACCGCCATGCTCACCGACACAGGGCGAGGTCTTCGTGGGCGTACACGATCTTGCGTTGGGGGTCGCGGCGGATGCGGCCGCCGATGACGGCCTTGCCCGGCGGCTCGACGAACCGGTCAGGTACCCGCGGCCGACTCGGCCACGGCCCGTCGGATCTCCGCGATGTCCGACCACTCGCGGCTGGGATGCACGCGGTTCGTCAGGAGGACGACCACGAGGTCCCGGCCGGGGTCGACCAGGAGGGACGTCCCGGTGAAGCCGGTGTGGCCGAAGGCCCCGGCGGCCGCCAGGGTGCCCATCCAGTGCTCGTCGCCGATGCGGACTCCGAGGCCGTGGCGGAAGCCCGGGTCGATGGCCGGCGGCAGGTGATCGCGGGTCATCTCGTCCACGGTGTCCGGACGCAGGACGCGGACCCCGTCGAGGACGCCGCCCTGCCGCAGCATCTCGCCGAAGCGGGCGACGTCGGCGGCTGTGCCGAACAACCCCGCGTTGCCCGCCGTCGCGCCCAGTGACCACGAGTTCTCGTCGTGAACGCTGCCGCGCAGCATGCCCCGGCCGATGTCGGGTTGGTATTCGGTGGCGGCGGCTCGGGCGGCGCGTGCGGGGTCGGGCAGGTAGCCGGTGTCGGTCAGCCCCAGGGGTCGGCAGATCCGGTCGTGCACCAGGTCGGGCAGCCGGTGGCCGGTGATCCGCTCGGCCAGCAGTCCGGCAACCATGAAGCCTACGCAGGAGTATTCGAAGCTGGCGCCGGGTCGGGCGACCAGTGGGGCGTCCAGCACCGCCTGGACCCGGGATTCGTGGTCCGGCCAGTCGGTCCACAGGCGCAGCAGCGCCGGCAGTCCGGAGGTGTGGGTGAGCAGGTGGCGCAGGGTGATGCGCCGTCGTTCGCCGTCGCCGAAGGCCGGCAGCCATTCCGCGATCGGCTCGTCGAGGCTCACCGCGCCCTCGTCGACCAGGGTCAGCAGAACGGTCGTGGTGAACAGCTTCGTCACCGAGGCGAGGTCGAAGATCGTGGACTCCACGGCGGGCTGGAGGATCTCCGGTGCGAGCAGTTTGCCGTCCGCGTCGGCGTACCGGCAAAGGTGACCAACCGTAGCCACGTCAGTGGGGTGTCCGTGGCGCTGAATCAGTGCGACGGCTGCGCTGTAGAGCGGGCGATGATCGCCTTCGAGGCCGTTGACCAGCAATGTTCTCAGTCTGGACACGAAGATGACCATACCGCAGGTGGCAACTTCTTTCACTGCGCGCCCGCACGTCGGAAACTATTGACAGCGCTCCGTAACCTCTTGATACTCGGTCGCCGGGGCGCACGGCCGTCGACGACGGCAGAGAGCGCGGCGCCCGTGGCACCGCGGCGATGCGGCCGTGGCATACCGGAGGGAAGGAACGTGAAGCTCCCCAGCGCGCTGAGCTCACCAGCGACCAGGTGCCTGGTGGCCGTCACCGCCGCCGCCCTCGTCGCGACGGGCTGCTCCAGCGGCACACCCGGCAAGGAAGGGCAGACCGGCGGCGGCACGCTGGTCGTCGGCTACACCGCCGACCCCAACACTCTCGAACCGTGGAAGGCCACGCAGTTCCAGGCGGTGCGTCTGCTCGAGCAGGTGTACAGCCCGCTCACCGAACTCGACGACGACCTCAACGTCAGGCCGGGTCTGGCCGAGAAGTGGCAGTACTCCGACGACAACAAGACCCTGACCCTGACACTGCGTCAGGGCGTGACGTTCCACGACGGTAAGCCGTTCACCTCCGCCGACGTCAAGTCGTCGATCGAGCGCATCAAGAAGCCGGAGACCGCGGCGGTGGCCGCGGCCACGCTCGCGTCGATCCAGTCGGTCGAGACGCCCGATCCGCAGACCGCCGTGCTGCGCCTGTCGACGCCGGACGCCGGTCTGCTCGCCGGCCTCGCCACCACCAACCTGGCGATGCTGTCCAAGGACGACACCCCGGAAACGGTCGGCCAGAAGCCCAACGGCACCGGCGCGTTCAGGTTCGACAGCCGTACCGCCGGCCAGTCGGTGAAGCTGACCGCCAACGGCGACTACTGGGGCGGCAAGCCGAAGCTGAGCGGCCTCGAGTTCCGGATCATCCCGGACCAGACGTCGGTCGTGGCGGCCCTGCAGTCCGGCAACGTCCAGTTCGCCTCGCTCGACGATCCGCTGGTGGCCAAGTCGGCCGAGGGCAGCGGGCTCACGGTGACCAAGACGCCGAACCTCTCGTACCACGTGTTGCAGCTCAACGCCCGCAAGGCGCCGCTGGACAAGCTGGACGTGCGGCTCGCCATCTCCTGCGCCATCGACCGCAAGCAGGTGCTGGACACGGCCGCGCTCGGTGAGGGCGAGGTGACCGGACCGATCACCTCCCCGGCCTACAAGTCCGACCCCGCCGCGCGCCCGTGCCCGAACCGGGACGTGGCAAAGGCCAAGCAGTTGCTGGCCGGCGCCGGCTTCGCCGGCGGCGTGACCATCCCCGCGATCGTCTCCCAGGGCGAGTACGCCACCTCGGTCAACGAGGCGCAGAACCTGCAGGCCCAGCTCAAGGAGGCTGGCATCAACCTCACCCTGCAGACGCTGGAGTCCGGCGCGTTCGTGGACAAGTGGGTCGCCGCCGACTTCAGCGCGGCGGTGGCTCTCAACGGCGGTCGCCCGGACCCCGACGGCATGTACGGGCGCTACTTCACCAGCACCGGCAACCTCAACAAGGTCGCCGGCTACTCCTCGCCCGAGCTCGACAAGCTCTTCGCCGAGGGCAAGGCGACCACCGACGCCGCCAAGCGCAAGGAGATCTACACCCAGATCTCCCGGCACCTGGAGGACAACGCGGCCTGGGTGTGGCTGTTCTCCAGCTACAACTACACCGCGACCACGCAGGGCGTCTCCGGCTTCACCCCGCTGGCGAACGGATCCCTGCAGAACCTGCGCGAGATCTCGCTGCAGTAACCGCACGACCTGCCGGGCGGTCCACGCACCGCCCGGCAGGACCCTCACCCAAGGAGGTGCCGGTGCGGTCCATCGCACGTCACCCGCTGCTCCGCAGACTCGTGGAGACGGTGCTCACCCTCTTCGGGGTGGCGGTGCTGGTCTTCACCACCCTGCGGGCGATCCCCGGTGACGAGATCACCGCCACCCTCGGCACCGAGGCCGCCGGGCTCAGCGCCGAGCAGCAGGAATCCCTGCGCGCGTACTACGGCCTCGACCAGCCGCTGATCCTGCAGTTCTTCTCCTGGCTGGGCAACGTGCTCACCGGCAACCTCGGCTTCTCCCGCCGCGCCGGCGCCCCGGTGCTCGAGATGACCGCGAACGCCCTGCCGGTCACGATGGAACTCGCGGTCCTGGCCACCATCATCGGCCTGCTGATCGGGGTCCCGCTGGCCATGCTCTCCGCGTCGCGCCCCAACGGCATCCGCGACGGGTTCGGCCAGCTCGTCGGCCTGGCGGCGCTGTCCGTACCGAACTTCCTCCTCGGCGCCGCGCTGCTCACCGTGGTCTCCAAGTACGCGCACTACAACCCCAACGCGCAGGGTTTCGCCCCCTTCACCCAGGACCCGTTGTTGAACCTGCAGCAGATGCTCTTTCCGGCGCTGGTTCTCGGCTTCGGCCTGGCGGCCCCGATCATGCGCACGGCACGGTCGGCGCTGCTGGAGGTGCAGACCCAGGACTTCGTCCGCACCGCCCGCGGGAAGGGCGTCGCACCGTGGCGGCTACGGGTGCGCCACATCCTGCACAACGCGCTGAACCCGATCGTCACCATGACCGGAATCCAGTTCGGCTACCTGCTCGGCGGCGCCGTCGTGGTCGAGCAGATCTTCTCCGTGCCGGGCCTCGGACGGCAGGTGCTCGCCGGGATCCAACAGAAGGAGTACGCCGTGGTGCAGAGCACCGTACTGGTGATCGCGACCACGTTCGTCGTGGTCAACCTCCTCACCGACCTGCTCTACCGGGTCATCGACCCCCGGGTGCGGGCCGCATGAGCAGGCGCAACGCGACCGGAAAGCGTGGCGGCGCGAGGCGCAGCGGAGGGCCGGCATGACCGCCGCGATCCCCGGGCAGCAGGTGCCGGTCGCCGCACCACCGGCCCGCACGGCCGCGTGGCGGCGGCTGCTGCGCAGCCCCGCCGGCCTGGTCGGCGCGGTCCTCGTCGCGCTCGTCGCCGCCGCCGCCGGCACCGCCCTGCTCGGATTGACCCCGTACGACCCCATCGCCCAGCACCCGCAGGCGCGCCTGCAACCGCCGTCGGCGCACTACTGGTTCGGCACCGACCAGTTCGGCCGCGACGTCTTCTCGCGTTGCCTGGCCGGCGTGGGCAACTCCCTGCGCGTCGCCCTGGTCGCGGTCTTCCTCTCCGCCCTCGTCGGCACCGTCGCCGGGATCTGCGCCGGCTTCTACGGCGGGAAGGTGCGCGGACCGGTGCTGGCCGTGACGAACGTCCTCTTCGCCTTCCCGCCGCTGCTGCTCGCGCTGACCCTCGCCGCCACGTTCACCCGCAACTGGCTGACCATCGCGATCGCCATCGCCATCGTCTACGTGCCGATCTTCGTACGGGTCAGCCGCGGACCGGTGCTGTCGCTGCGCGAGACCGACTTCATCAAGGCGGCCCGGGTGCTCGGCATCCCCACCTGGCGGATCCTGGTGCGCCACCTGCTGCCGAACCTCGCCGCCATCGTCATCGTGCAGGTGACCCTGTCGCTGTCCTGGGCGGTGCTCACCGAGGCCGCGCTGAGCTTCCTCGGGCTGGGCAGCCCGCCACCCGCGCCGTCGCTGGGATCGATGGTGTTCGACGCCAAGGTGCTGGCCGGCATGGCCTGGTGGAACCTGGCGGCACCCGGTGCCGTCATCGTCGTCTTCGTGGTCGGGCTCAACCTGCTCGGCGACGGCCTGCGCGACGCCCTCGACCCGAGAAATGGACGCAACGCATGACGGATCGCCTGGGTGACCTGCTGACCGAACAGGTCGACGACCGGTACGCCGGCCTCGACACCGCGTCGGTCGCGCAGTTGGCGGCGGTCATGAACGACGCGGACGCCACCGTGCCCGGCGCCGTGCGTGCGGCGCTGCCGCAGATCGTGGCGGCCATCGAGGGCGTCGCCGAGCGACTGGCCGCCGGCGGCCGGCTGCTCTACGTCGGGGCGGGCACCGCCGGACGAATGGGAGTACTCGACGCGTCCGAATGCCCACCGACGTTCAGCACCCCGCCGGAGCTGGTGCGAGCCGTCATCGCCAGCGGCGCCGAGGCGGTGCTCGGGGCCAAGGAGGGCGTGGAGGACGACGAGGCGGCCGGCGAGGCGGTGATCGCCGAATGCGCGATCACCGCCGCCGACGCGGTCGTCGGTATCTCGGCGAGCGGCCGTACTCCGTACGTCCTGGCGGCCGTACGGGCCGCCCACGCCCGGGGCGCACTGACGGTCGGGCTGTCGTGCAACGCCGGCACGCCGCTGAGCGCCGCCGCCGACCGGGCGATCGAGGTGCTCGTCGGACCCGAGGTGCTGGCCGGCTCGACGCGACTGAAGGCGGGCACGGCGCAGAAGCTGGTGCTCAACATGATCTCGACGATCTCGATGATCAGGTTGGGCAAGACGTACGGCAATCTCATGGTCGACCTGCGGGTGACCAACGCCAAACTGCGCGACCGGGCGGTCCGCATCATCACGCGGGTCGCGGGTGTCCCCCGCCCCGACGCGGAGGCTGCGCTCGACCGCGCCGACCTGGATGTCAAGACCGCGATCCTCATGCTCCACCGAACGTCCGACGCGGCGGACTCCCACCAGCGGCTGACCGCGAGCGGCGGCCGGCTGCGTGACGCGCTGGAGGCGAACGCGTGAAGGTCCTCGGCATGATCTCCGGCACGTCCCACGACGGCATCGACGTGGCGGCCGTCGACTTCACCCTGCGCGACGGGATACTGCACGGCACGGTCGACCATGCGGGCACTTCGCCCTACCCGGAGGACCTGCGCGTCAGGCTGATGCGCGCCCTGCCCCCGTCGGCGCTGACCTTCGCCGAGGCCTGCGAACTGGACACCCTGATCGGTCAGGCGTTCGCCGAGGTGGCCGCCGACGCGGCCGAGCGGGCCGGCGGGGTCGACCTGATCTGCTCACACGGACAGACCGTCTACCACTGGGTGCAGGGGCGGCAGGTGCGCGGCAGCCTGCAGATCGGACAGCCGGCCTGGATCGCCGAGCGCACCGGTGTTCCGGTCGTCGCCGACGTCCGGATGCGGGACGTGGTCGCGGGCGGCCAGGGCGCACCGCTGGTGTCCATGATGGACGTCATGCTGCTGTCCGGCCTGCCTGGCCGGCCGGCCGGCCTCAACCTGGGCGGCATCGCCAACATGACGGTGCTGCGGCCGCTCGGTGGCGGCGGCCCGGTGGCCTACGACACCGGGCCGGCGAATGCGCTGGTCGACGCCGCCGTCGTGCGGGCCAGCCACGGACGGCTGCGCTACGACGAGGACGGCCGTCTCGCCGCCGGCGGCAGGGTGGACGACGGCCTGCTCACCGACCTGCTCGCCGAGCCGTACTACCGGCTCGACCCGCCGAAGAGCACCGGCAAGGAACTGTTCCACGCCGACTATCTGGAGAAGGCGCTGACGCGGCACCCCGGTCTGACGGACGCGGACCTCGCCGCGACCCTGACCGCGCTGACCGCGCAGACCGTCGCCGACCAGGTACGCCGGCACCGGATCGACACCCTCGTCGCCTCCGGCGGAGGATGCGCCAATCCCACGCTGATGGCGATGCTGCGGGAACGCCTGGCCGGGGTGCGGGTCACGACCACCGCCGAGTTCGGCGCGCCGAGCGACACCAAGGAGGCCGTCGCCTTCGCGCTGATCGGCTGGCTCACCGCGCACGGGCTGCCCGCTACCGTCCCGTCCTGCACCGGCGCCACCGGCGCCCGGGTGCTCGGCGCCATCGTGCCCGGTGCCGTCCCGCTGCGCCTACCCGAGCCACTGGCCACCGCCCCCACCGTGCTGCGCCTGAGCGGAGCCAGCTGATGAACGCCCTTCTCGAGCTTGCGGACCTGCGCGTGTCCGCGCGGTCCGGCGGGAGCAGCCGGGAGATCGTGCACGGGGTCGACCTGACCGTCGAGGCCGGGCAGACCGTCGCCGTCGTCGGCGAGAGCGGCTCCGGCAAGTCCCTGACCATGCTGGCCGTGATGGGCCTGCTCGCCGACCCGCTGCGCGTCACCGGTGGGACCGTTCGGCTCGGGGACCGCGACCTGACCGCGCTGCCCGAGCGGGAGTTGCGCGCGATCCGCGGGAACGACGCGGCGATGATCTATCAGGACCCCATGACGTCGCTCAACCCGCTGATGCGCATCGGGGACCAGGTCGTCGAGGCGATGACCGCGCACGGCGTACCGAAGGCCGAGGCGAGCCGGCGGATGCTCGACCTGCTGGCCCGCGTGGGCATTCCCGATCCGGAACGCACAGCGCGGGCCTATCCGCACGAGTTCTCCGGCGGAATGCGTCAGCGGGTGATGATCGCCTGCGCGCTGGCGATGCGCCCCCGGCTGCTCATCGCCGACGAGCCCACCACCGCACTGGACGTGACCATCCAGCAGCAGATCCTGGCGCTGATCGACGAGCTGCGCCGGGAACTCGGCATGACCACCATCTGGGTCACCCACGACCTCGGGGTGGTGGCGCGCCTGGTCGACCGGGTCGTGGTGATGTACGCCGGCCACGTGGTCGAGGACGCGCCCGTGCGGCAGGTGTTCGGCGCCCCCCAGCACCCGTACACGAAGGCGCTGCTGGCCGCCCTGCCCGACCCGAACGACGACGACCGGCCGCCGCTGGCCCAGATCCCCGGACGGCCACCGGCCGCCACCGAACCGATCGACGGATGCCCGTTCCGGCCACGATGCGCGCAGTCGGTCGACGCGTGCACGACCCGCCCTGCCCTGCAGACGCGGATGCAGGGCAGGGCCGCGTGCTGGGTGCCCCCGCACGAGTGGAGAAACTGATGCTCACGGCGACCGACCTGGTCAAGCAGTACCCCGTGCGCGGCGGCGACGGCGTCGTGCACGCCCTCGCCGGGGTCTCGCTGACCGTCGGGGACGGCGAGACCCTCGGCATCGTCGGCGAATCCGGCTGCGGCAAGTCGACGCTGGCCAAACTGCTGGTGCGGCTGGAGGACCCGACCTCCGGCCGGGTGGAGTTGGACGGGGTGGACCTGACCGAGCTGCGGGGCCCGGCGCTGCGCCGGCAGCGCCGGCACATCCAGATGCTGTTCCAGGACCCGTACTCCTCACTCAACCCGCGGCTGCGCGTCGGCCAGGCTCTCGGCGAGGTGCTGGCCGTGCACCGGCTCGCCGACGGCCGGCAGCGCGAGCGGCGGGTGGGCGAACTGCTGGAGATGGTCGGGCTGGGCGCGGCGTTCGCCGCGCGTTACCCGCACGAGCTGTCCGGCGGGCAGCGGCAGCGGGTCGGCATCGCCCGGGCCCTCGCGGTGGAGCCGAAGGTGCTGCTGCTCGACGAGCCGGTGTCGGCGCTCGACGTCTCGGTCCGGGCCGAGATCATGAACCTGCTGGTCAACCTGCGCCGCGAACTGGGCCTCAGCTACGTGTTCATCAGCCACGACGTGGCGATGGTGCGGCACATCAGCGACCGGGTCGCCGTGATGTACCTCGGTCGCGTCGTCGAGATCGGCGACTGGAAGTCGGTGCTGGACAATCCGGCGCACCCCTACACGGCTGCCCTGTGCGCCGCCGTACCGGCGCCCAACCCGGAGCTCTCCCAGCCGATCGAGGCCACCGTCTCCGGTGAGGTGCCCAACCCGGCCGCCCCGCCGTCCGGCTGCCCGTTCCACCCGCGCTGCCCGCTGGCGCAGGACGACTGCCGGCGGCTCGACCCGGCGCTGCTGCCACTTCCGCTGGGCTCCGGCCACCAGGTGGCCTGCCACGTGGCCACCGCGCAGGTGACCGACCGCTCAACGCAGCTCGCACCGTCCGGCTCGTGACCGCGCCGGTGCGGATCCGCCGGGCAACGGCCGTCGACGCGGACGCCGCCGGCGCCGTTTTCCTGGCCTGCTGGCAGCGCTCGTACGCCGACCTGCTGCCGCCCCGGGTGCGGGCCCGCTACGACGGGACGAGCGCGGTGGCGCTGTGGCGGCGCGTCCTCGCGGCCGCGCCCGACGGCGTGCTCGTCGCCGACGTGACGGGGCACGGGGTCCGCGGTGTCGTACGCTACGGCCCGGACCCGGACGACGCGCGACACGGACACGTGTTCAGCCTGTACGTACACCCGGACGCCCAGGGCCTCGGGTTGGGCGCAACCCTGCTGCACGCGGCGACCGGGAAGCTGCGGGCCGCCGGTTTCGCCACGGCGGCGTTGTGGGTCTTCGCCCGGAACGACTCTGCCCGCGCGTTCTACGCTGCCCAGGGCTGGACGCCCGACGGCGGCACCCGGGTCGAGGAGGCGTACGGCGAGCCCGAGCTGCGGCTGCGGCGGAACCTGGCCGACGCCGACGGTGGTGCATGACGAACCATGCCGTCGGGCCACCACCGCTCCGAGAACGCTCCGTAGAGAGCGTTCCGCCGCCAAACTCACGAGACGTCTTTGGTGAAGCTTTCCTTTAGGCCGGCGCGACCGTTGGTAACTCGGCTACATCTGTGGCCTAATGAGGTATCGAAGACAGGGAGGTCAGCAATGGTCCGCCTCGCCGCCCGTCGGGTCTCCCTGGAATCGCGACGCGTCCCCACCGCCGCCCGTCCGAGCAGGCGCGCCCGAGCACCCCGCCCACGAGGCTGGTATCGATCCCTTGCGGTTGTGTTCGGCGCCCTCGGCCTGCTGCTCCCCGCGTCCGCCACGCCAGCGGGCGCGTGGAGCTACGGGGTCAACCGGGTCCAGACCGCAGCTGAGGACGGCCACGCGCAGGTGGGCATGGGGCCGGGCTGGGTGCTGCTGAGCTACAAGGCCAACGGCCCAATGGTGGGCTACCTGTTCAGCCGCGATGTGGCCTTCGCGGACGGCACCGTGAAGTCGAGCTTCGACCACATGGACATCCGGGGCACCGGCGACGGGACGGCCGGCAACACCGAGGGCATTACCCGGTGGCCGTGGGGGTACGCGGCAGGCAGCTTCGACGGGTGCGCGTACGCCTACGGCACCAGCAAGTTCGCCATCGAGCGGTCCGGTTACATGTCGGGGTCCTGCGCTGGAGGGCCTACGGTTGTCGGCTCGAGTAAGCCCGACGGTTCACCGGACTCATTGCGCTGGTGGCACTCCGAACGGGTCTTCTGCCAGGCCACCAGCATCGACCACCTGTGCAGCCCCTACGGGGTTTGGAGTGAGAACAAGGGCGGCGGGCTGAAGGTGACCACCAGCGTCACGGCGTGCCAGGTCTTCGGCAACGTCGGGGCAGCGGCGGCCTACGGCGCCGGAGCGCCGGTCCCCCGTCATCCGCTCGGCACGGTGCCGCCGGGTCAGCAGGTCGATGTCCGGTACGTCACGAAGGACCGACAGTTCGTGATGGCGAAGTGGCACGGAAACAGATTCGTCGCCGGGATCGCCTGGGCCTTCTTCCCGCGGGCCTGCCTCGCCTGAACCGATCCACGCTTCGCCCGACACGCTGCGACGCCCTCCACGCTCTGGGCAGGATTCCTCACCTGCCCCGCCGCGCGACACCGATCGCCGCATGACGAACCCCACAGGGATGCCCCCGGCCTGGTTCACGAACGCCGGCTCACGATCGGGCAGGACGAGAGGACTGCTACCTCGATCCGTTGAGGGCGGCTGCCAGCGCCTCGGCGTATGCCGTGTCCACGGCGGTCCCGCTCACCCCGAGCCGCCAGGTTCCCCCGGGAAGGTCGCCGACCGGCAACGACCGTCCGCCGGGCTGCCAGAGCGGCTGCCATCCGATGGACCCGCTGGCACGGTGGAACCACCGGTTGTCCTCGCTCCAGGCCGAGCCGGCGCGGTAGGCGGTCACCAACGTGGTCGTGTCGTCGGTGGCGAGCGTCCAGCGGGAGAAGCCTGCGGCGTCACCGTCACGGCCCTGCTGGTGGGGGTCACCGAGCCGCGGCAGGGCGGAGTCCAAGTTCCAGGCGGCTTCCCACACCGGCGCGTTGGTCGGGCCGGCCACGTGCCAGACGAAGCTGAGGTCCGTGGTGGTTGTATCGAACCGGAACCGCCAGTCGACGGTCACGGGCTCGTCGCCGAGGGGGATGCCGGTGAGGCTCATGTCGGTGCCATCGGCGGAGACGCTGACGTTGCTGGCGGCACCCGCCACGTCCGTCGGTCCGAAGGCTCCGACTGCCAGGTAGGGCGCCGTGGAGCGGAAGGACGAATCCGTGACGGGTGTGTACTCGCCGCGTCCGGCGGGATCGGCGGTGTAGGAGACCAGCCGCGCCTGGGGTGTTGTCTGCACGACCGCCTGGTAGTAGGGGGTGGTGACGATGCGGCCCGCAGTCACCACCGGCGTACGCCAGTGCAACGGGGCCAGCCAGAGCCCGCCCTGACCCCAGCCGGCGCCGGTGACGTACCACTGGCCGTCGCCGGAGTCGTCCTTGACCACCTCGGCGGCGTGCGCGTTGATCTGTCCGGCTAGCTGGTCGACTGTGAAGTGGAAGGGGTCGGCGCTGCGGTACACGCGGGTGTCCTGGTATCCGCTCTCACAACAGACAAAGAGGTACCAGAAGCCGTCATGGCGTACGACGAACGGCGATTCGGTCGGTCCGCCGAAGGTGCCGGAGGCCGGGTGCTCGAAGGCCGTCTGTCGGTCGCTCCAGTGCACGAGGTCTCGGCTGGTTCGGTAAGCGACGATGTGGTGGCCGCCGGCCGGGCTGCTGGTGGCCGTGTAGTACATCACCCACTGGTCCCCGATGCGGGTCACCATGGGGTCCCGGCCGTCGAAGCCGTCCGTGAACAGCGGGTTGCCCGGATGCCGGGTCCAGGTCACGAGGTCCTTCGACGTGGCGAGGTGCATGCGGTACGCCTCGTGGTCCGCGGTCCCGCCGGCATAGAACATGTAGTAGGTGCCGGCGTGGAACATGACGTGCGGCGCCCAGATGTGGCTTTCACCGGCGCTCGGATCGGCTTCCAACGCGAACGGCTGCTTCGTCCAGGGGCCGCGGGGTGAGGGCGCGGTGGCGTGACCGAAGAACCGCTCGTCCAGCGGCTGGGCCGGCTCGGCGTGGGTGATCGCGAAGACGTGCCACTGCCCCGTCTCGCGGTTACGCACCAGGGTGTGGTCGTTGTAGTACCAGCGCTCGTTCTCGCCGACGCCGGGGTCGTAGACGTTCGCGAACTCGCCGGCGCTGACCTGGATCGAGCGGCTCTCGTACGGCTGGTTGTCCAGTTCGGCGGCACCGGCCTGGGCCGGTGCCGGGGCCGCGACCAGACTCACGGCGAGGGCGAGCAGCGCGGAGAGCAGACCGGCGCGGGAAGGTGGGCGGGGCATCGCGTTCCTCCAGGGCTTCGGGCGGGATGGCGGTGGTGTTCCCGGCGGTTCGCTTGGCGGTGCGGGTCCGCCGCCGGGTTACGGCGGCGGACCGCTCCGGCTGCTACTGCTTGCCGCCGAGCGTGGTGTAGGCCTGGGCGGCGTTCTCCTTGGTGATCTGCATGGTGCCGAGGGTGGTCGTCTTCGGTACGTCCGTCGCGCAGTCGATGAGGATCTTCTTGGCCAGGTCGATCGCCTCGCGCCCACCGGTCGGGTACTGGAAGGTGGCCTGCAGGCGGCCCTGTTCAACGGCCTTGATGCCGCCGGACGGGACCGGCAGGGCGTCGATGCCGGTGAACTTGATCGTGGTCTCCTTGCCGGCGGCCTTCGCCGCCAGGTAGGCGCCCTCTGCCATCGGGTCGTTGTGCGCGTACACGGCGTTGATGTCCGGGTGGGCCTTGAGCATGGCGTCCATGACGCTCTGCCCCTTCTCCCGCAGCCACTCGGCGGTCTGGGTGGCCACGATCTGGATCTTCGGGTTGCTCGCGATGCCCTCCCGGAAGCCCTGGGCGCGTTCGGCGGCCGGGGTGGAGCCGGGCAGACCGGAGATCTCGACGACCTTGCCACCCTCCGGCAGCAGCGTCTTCGCGTAGTACTCCCCCGCCGCCTTACCGATCGCCACGTTGTCGCCGCCGATGAAGGCGGTGTAGGCGTCACCCTCGACCTTGCGGTCCAGCACGATCACCGGGATCTTCTGGTCGTACGCCTTCTGGACCACCGCGGTGAGCGGCTTCGCCTCGTTCGGGGAAATGACCAGCAGGTTGATGCCCTGGGAGAGGAAGTTCTCCACGTCGGCGACCTGCTTGCTGTTGTCCTGGGCGGCGTCGGAGACGACCACCTTGAACCCGGGCACGGCCTTGGCCGCGTTCGTCACGTCGTCGTTCATGACCTGGCGGTACGGCTCGGCGTTGTTGGCCTGGGACATGCCGATCAGGAAGTCTTTGCCGCTGCCACACGTGGCCGAGGCGTCGGTGCTGCCGCCGCCGGCGCCGTCCTTCTCGATGCTGCACGCCGAGGTGGTGGCGAGCACGGTCAGCGCCAGGATGGCAACGGCTCTTCGGGTGTGACGCATGGTGTCCTCCGGTTGGTGGTGGGGGTCAGGCGATGCGAGGGCGGAGCTTCTGCAACGCGGCGGCAGCCACGATGACCAGTCCCTTGACGACCAGCTGCACGTTCGCGTCGATGTTGTTGAGGGCGAGGATGTTGTTCAGGATCCCGAGCAGCAGTGCGCCGGCGATGGTGCCGCCCATGGATCCGCTGCCACCGGCGAGGCTCGTGCCGCCGATGACCACGGCCGCGATCGCGTCGAGTTCGTAGCCGGCGCCGTCGTTGGGGCTGCCCTGGTTGAGCTGGCCGGCGTGGATGATGCCGGCCAGCGCGGCGAGCAGGCCGGCTATGGCGAAGACGGTGACCCGGACCCGGCGTACCGGCACGCCGGAGAGCCGGGCGGCCTTCTCGTTGCCGCCGATGGCGTAGACGTGCCGGGCGAAGGCGGTGTTGCGCAGTACCAGAAGCGCGCCAATGCCGATGGCGAGGAACAGCAGGGCCGGCACCGGCAGCACGCCGTTGATCGAGCCACTCAGCAGCGAGAATGCCTCGGGTGCCTCCTGCGGTCCGTCGCCGTAGGCGATGGGAATGCCGAGTCCGCCGGACCACATCCGGGCGATGCCGCGGGCCACCTGCAGGCCGGCGAGGGTGACGATGAACGACTGGATGCCGAGCCGGGCGACGATGAGACCCTGTGTGGCGCCGAAGGCGGTGCCGATGAAGAGCACGATCAGAACGGTGGGCAGGATGCCCAGGCCGCTGTCGACCATCAGCGTGGCCGAGCCGACCGCGGCGAGCCCGAGCACCGCCCCGACGGAAAGGTCGATGCCGCCGATCAGGATGACGAAGGTCATCCCGACCGCGATGATGCCGATCTCCGAGACGGCCCGGACGATGTTGGCCAGGTTTCCGGAGCTGAGGAAGACATTCTCGCCGTTGCGGGTGGGCGACACGATGATCGCGATCAGGAAGACGGCGACCAGCCCGAAGAGGCTCTGGAACCGGAAGAAGGTCTCGACGATCGTGTGCCGGTCGGTGGGCAGCCGGAGCGGCCGGCGGCCGGGCGGGGTGGCCGGGGGTGATTCCGCGAGGGTGGTGGGATTGGGCGCGTTCATCGTGGCTCCTTGACGTTGTCCCCGTTGGCCGCGGCGAGAATGGCTTGTTGGGTGGCGGAGGCACGGGGCAGTACGGCCACGGTGCGCCCGCGGTGCAGGACCACCACCCGGTCGCAGAGGCTTACCAGCTCCGGCAGCTCCGACGAGGCGAGCAGGATCGCCATGCCGGTGTCGGCGAGCCGGTGCAGCAGCCGGTAGATCTCGGCCTTGGCCCCGATGTCCACGCCCCGGGTCGGCTCGTCGAGCAGGAGCAGCCGCGGGCGCATCAGCAGCTGCTTGGCGAACACGACCTTCTGCTGGTTCCCGCCAGAGAGGGTGGCGGCGGCGACCGCCGGTGAGGCCGCCTTCACCGCGAGGGCGGCGAGCTGCTCGGCCACCGTCTGGCGCACCAGGGGGCGGCGGACCAGCCCGAGCGTGGTGAGTGACGACAGCGCGGAGAGCACGATGTTGTCGGTCACCGAGTGCTCCAGCATGAGCCCGGCGCCGCGTCGGTCCTCGGGGACGAACGCCACTCCGTGCGCGAGGGCGGATCGCGGGCCGCGCGGGCGGTACGGGCGGTCGTCGAGGGTCACCTGGCCGCTGTGGCGGCCGGGGCCACCGGCGCCGAACAGCGTTTCGAGCAGTTCGGTGCGTCCGGCGCCCATCAATCCGGCGAGGCCGACGATCTCGCCGGAGCGCACGGTGAGGTCCACGCCGGCCGGTTCGGTTCGCCCGGGGGTCGGCCGGCGGGGCGTCACGGCGAGTCCGCGTATGTCGAGCAGCACATCGCCGGGCTCGTTGCGGGCCTCGCCGAACAGCGCGTCGACGGACCGGCCGACCATGAGCTGGATGATGTCGTCGCGGGAGGCGATCTTCGGGTCGACGGTGCCGGCGACGCTTCCGTTGCGCAGCACGGTGACCCGGTCCGCGATGACCTCGATTTCGGCCATGCGGTGGGAGATGTAGACGATGCCGACGCCGGCCCGGCGCAGCTCGGTGATCGTCGTGAACAGGCGCTCGACCTCGGCGTCAGCCAGGGCGGCGGTCGGTTCGTCCATGATCAGGACTCGGGCCCGCAGGGAGAGCGCCCGGCCGATCTCGACGAGTTGCTGCTCGCCGACGCGCAGCGACCCCACCAGTCGACGTGGGTCCAGGTCGGCGCCGAGCGTGCGGAGGTGTGCTGCGGCCTGCTGGCGCATCGCCCGGATGTCGACGGTGCCCAGGCGGGTACGCGGTTCACGCCCGAGGAACATGTTCTCCGCGATGGACAGGCCGGCCACCAGGTCGAGTTCCTGGTGGATGGTGGCGATCCCGGCGCGCTGGGCGTCGGCTGGGCCGGCGAAGCTCACCGGTTGACCGTCGACCTCGATGGCGCCGTCGTACTCGGTGATCACCCCGGAGAGCACGTTGATCAGTGTGGACTTGCCGGCGCCGTTCTCGCCGAGCAGCGCGTGCACCTCACCGGCGGTGACGGTGAGGTCGATGTCGCGGCAGGCGTGCACGCCGCCGAACCGCTTGCCGATGCCGGTCATCCGGACCAGCGGCCGATCTGTCATGCGGCACCTCGGGGCTTGTCTGCGGGATCTGCGGGTTGGCCGGAGCCGGAGGCCCGTCGGGCGGGCCTCCGGCTCCGGTCCGGTCACGAGGTGAGGCGCGCCTCGAGATAGTCGAGGCCGGCCAGGTATCCGCTCGACGCGGCGGCCTTGCCGGTCACGGTGAGGGTGAGGGCGTGCTGGCCCGCCGTCAGTTCCCGCTGGCCGTAGTCCAGTGGATCGCTGATAGTCACCTCTGGCGAGTGGTAGGCGTCGAACGCGTCTCCGATCCGGGTTCCGTCGATCGCCACCGTGTTGATGCCGTAGTCCCGGGCCAGTGTCTGTACCAGGCGCAGGGCGTAGGTGCCGGTGGTGGGCACGGTGAAGGCGACGGTGACGCTCTGGTTCGGCCCGGTCGGCCGGAACCACAGCTGCGCGCTCTGCGACCAGTGGACGCCGCAGCAGTCGCCCTGCACCTCTGCGGGTGCGTCGGCGGTGACCGCGGGCAGCAGCGATTCGCCTTCGATCCGCAGCGTGTTGCCGGTGGTGGCGGAGGCCGGCGCGGAGTACGGGCCGCTGTTGCCGGCGTCGTCCACCGCGCGCACCCGGTAGTACCAGAGCTCGCCCAGGCCCAGCCCGGTGTGCTCGAAGCTGGGCCTCGTCGTGGTGCCCACTCGGTTGTCCGGGCCGGGCGTGAATCCGGCCTGGCGGGAGGCGAACACCTCGTACCCGGGCGCGTACACGTCGTCGCGGGCCGGCTGCCAGGTCAGCGCGACAGCGTTGGTGGTGCCGCTGCTGGCGGTGAGCCCGGCGACCGGACTCGGCCTGGACCGGTCGCCGAAGGGGGTGACCAGGCTCAGTGCTGCGTACCGGGCCGCCGACCAGGCCGGGGCGCCGGCGTCGGGGGTCAGGGTGACCGTCACCGACTCCTTGCCGGCGGTCAGCTCTGCCGGCAGTCGGTACTCGTCCTCGAGCCAGCGGTGCGACCGGTTGGCCAGCGGCTGTGACCAGGTGCCGGCGCCGCGGCCGTCGACCTGGACCGCCACCGACTGGTATCCGGCGGACTGGTCGCCGACCCGGCGCAGCACGGCACCGGTGTTGTCCGGGGCAAGGCTGACCCGGAACTGGATCGGCGTGGTGGAGGCACGGGCGTCGTCGGTGACCGGTCGGGGCGCGCCGTCGTCGCCCTCGTAGGTCGCGGTGAGCACCTCACGTTCGCCGCCCGAGGTGTAGCCGTGGGCCGACTCGCTGGCGAGGTCGCCGACGTCGACGGTGTCGGTCCAGCGCTGGGCGACGGTGTCCTGCCCGTACCAGTACGCGGTCGACCCGTACCGGGCCGGGTCCTGGTCACCGGGGCCGTGCTCGATGCCGAACCGCAGGTCGGTCGCGAATGAGACCGCCTCGGCGAGCATGAGCCGGTATGCGCCGGTGCAGTCGTACCGGCAGCCGTAGTCGCTGTTCTCGTGGGCCGGGTTGCCGTTCGTGGGCGCGGAGAACGTGCCGTGGTTGAAGTACCAGCCGCTCTGGTAGAAGTCCTCCGTCCCGGTGCCGTGGATGCTCGGGGTCTGCGCGCCGTCCACGTAGACCCGCTCGTCGCCCTCGAGGTAGTTGCGCTGGTTACCGGAGGGGATGTGGCCCTCCATGGTGTGCGTGACGCCGACGAACTTGCCGCGACCGGCGACGTCGAGGAACAGGTGGTCGGCGCCGGGGGTGGTGTCCGCGCTCGTCGCGGTCGCCCGGAAGTAGCCGGCGTCGCCGGTGGGCCGCAGCGCCGCCGTCCAGCGGGCGGAGTTCGCGGTGGTCACCGTGGCCACGGACGACGTGATCGGCACGGTGGATGCGTTGCGCAGCTCGACGGTGTACCGGGACCGGTAGGGCATCGGCCACCAGGCCGACAGCGTGGCGGTCGCGGTGTCGACGCCGAACATCAGGGACCGTACCGGGTGCAGCCCGAGGCCGGTGCCGAAGAACTCACCGAGCGGGGTGTCCACGGTGGTCCTGCCGTCGAACGAGATGCGCAGCCGGGTGTCGCGGAGCACGGCGTCGGAGGCGGCGACGGCCGCCTTGCGGTCGGCGTCCGCCGGGTAGGACAGGGTGTTGCTGCCCTGCCAGGTCTGTGCGGTGATCCGGTATCCGTGCGCGGCTTCGGCGTCGAGATGGGCCGGGCCGAGGTCGAGGGTGTCGGTGCGCCGGGCGGTGCCGGAGACGACGCTGTCGACCCAGTAGGTGAACTCGTTGATGTCCAGGTCGGAGGAGACGAACTGGTTCCTGATGGTCAGTTTCGTCTTGCCGGCGGTGGCGGCCGCGGGCAGGTCGATGGTCTGGTCCAGCCAGGTGCCGAACGGCACCGGGTCGTTGGCCGGCCACTCGGCGACCGGCGCGCCGTCCACCAGGACCTGCGCCTTCTGGTGTCCGATGTGCGGGTCCAGCCGGCGGGTCAGCCGTACGCCGGTGTTGGCCGGGTCGACCGCGACCGTGAACTCGCTGCTGCCGCCCGCCCCGAAGGCGCGGCCGTCGTCGGCGATCGGCTCTGGCGCTCCGACGAGCTGCGGGATCCGCAGCCGCAGCGAGGTGATCGCGCCGGGGCCTGTCCCGCTGGCGAGGGTCACCCGGCCGCCGGCGGGTACGGCGAAGTCCCGGTCGGTGGTCGTCGCGCCGGGTTCGGCACGCTTCGGGTCTCGGGTACCGGCGGCCTTGAGCTGCTCGATGACGTCCAGCGCCTGGTCGGACGGGTCGAACGTGCGCACCCCGGCGGCAGTGGGGAACTTCCGGTAGGTGACGTGGTAGAAGAGCGGGTTCTTCTCGGTGGTCACCCGCATGGAGCTGCGGTAGGTCATGGGGGCCTTGATGTAGACGCCCCCGGAGCTCTGAGCGGCGTTGGCGACGACCGGATAGACGAATGGGGCACCGAGCTTGCCGTCCACGACGTCCTGGAGCTTGGCGTCGAGCACGGTCGTGCCGTCGAGGACGATCTTGATGGTTCCCGTGGCGGAGACGTTGCCGCCGTCTCGGGTGAACCAGATGGAATCGATCTCGCCGGCGCCGGTGGCCTCGGCGATGACGCAGCCTTCGGCGGTGGTGCGCGGGCACGAGTACTGGCCGGAAAAGCCGTCGTCGTTGCCGCCGCTGC
Organism: Micromonospora sp. R311; assembly: GCF_056780015.1. NCBI lineage: Bacteria > Bacillati > Actinomycetota > Actinomycetes > Micromonosporales > Micromonosporaceae > Micromonospora > Micromonospora sp. R311. Next base: position 26,285 of record NZ_JBSWCE010000020.1, on the reverse strand, counting down.
GGTCGAAACTGGAGAACTGGTGCGCCCGGGGTCCGTCGGGCAGTTCGGGGAGCCGGTCGAGCCTGCGGTAGACGTCCCATCCGGTGGGACCGTTGAGGGTTGGGCTGGCCGAGGCAGGTCCGGGCGGAGCGACGAGGGTGATACCGGCGAGGAGTGTCGTCGCGGCGATCGTGGCGCGCAGCAGCTTGCGGGCGGACGTACGTGGTGCACGGGTGGTGGGTGTCATCAGTCGCCTTCCACTTCGGTGGGTGGGGCGGGTCGTGAGCGATGCAGTGGTAAGGAATCGATTTCTCGCTGCAATAGCGATCAGGGTAGGCAGCCTCCGCGCGACGGTCAATCCTCGACTGTCGAAGAGTCGGACGCCCGAGCCACACTGTTGACAGCCCTCCACAGCGCTCTTATGGTCCTCGATCAGAACCGAGCAAACGATTTCTCCATTCGCGAGAACACGCCGCGACCGTTGCGGCGCGCTGGGAGGCCCCCGTGCCCCGACTCGTCGTCCTCACCGGATTCCTCGGCGCCGGCAAGACCACGACCATGCTGGCGGCCGGGCGGCTGCTCACCCGACGCGGCCACCGCGTCGCGGTCATCACCAACGACCAGGGCAACGACCTGGTCGACACCAGACTGGCCCGAGAGGCGCTAACCGACGTCAGCGAGGTCACCGGCGGATGCTTCTGCTGCCGCTTCGAGGATCTCGCCGACCTGGTGACGCAGCTGATCGACAACGGGCGAGCGGACACCATCCTGGCCGAGGCCGTCGGCAGCTGCACCGACCTGCAGGCGACGGTCATCCGACCGCTGCGCGCCCGCTACCGCGACCGCCTCGCCGTCGCTCCCCTGACCACCGTCGTCGATCCGGCGCGCGTCGGCGCGCTCGACGGCGACCTCGGCTACCTGTTCGACCGTCAGCTCGCCGAGGCGGACGTCATCGCGGTCAACAAGACCGACACCATGCCCCGCGCCGACCTCGACACCCTGCTCGACCAACTCCGGCTCCGCCACCCCGACGCCGGCGTGCTCGCCTACAGCGCGACCCTGAGCGAGAACCTCGACGATCTCGTCGCGCGGTGGACCGCCGCGTGGCAGCGCAGCCGCGACGTCGACCTGGACGTGGACTACGACCGGTACGCCGCCGCGGAGGCGCAGCTGACCTGGCTCAACCAGGTTTGGCAGGTCAGCGCGGACGGCGGGTTCCCGGCGCGACGGTGGGCGCACGTCGCGCTCGACTCCCTCTCCGCCGCGTGCGCCCGGCAGGGCCACGTCATCGGCCACGCCAAGCTCGCCGTCCAGTCGCCCGCCGGGCTCATCCGCATGAGCGTCGTGGCCGCGGGTGAATCCCCGCGCCACGAACCCGCCGGGCCCGGGGACCCCCCGGTGCCCCGCGCCACCGTGCTGGTCAACGTCCGCGCCACCTGCCCACCGAGAGACCTCGAGTCGCTGGTCCGGGCCGCCGCCTACGACGCCGACCTGGCCGCCGGCGCCGCCGCCCGACCCGGCCCGGCCGGGGCCTTCGCCCCGGCTTATCCCCGGCCGGTCCACCGTCTCCCCGCCGCCCCGGCATGACCACGACAGGAGCAACCCATGGCTGACCAGTCGTCCGAAGAGTGCTGCCCCGGCAACGCCTGCGCCCCGAACCGCCGACAGTTCCTCGCCCTCTCCGTCGGGGTCGCCGCCGGCACCGTGCTGCCCGGCTCCCGGGCCGAAGCCGCCGCCGCCCTCGGCGTACCCGAGGAACGGCTGATCGGTGTGCCCGTCGACAAGGCGTTGCCGCCGGACTGGTCCGCCGAGCTGTACCGACGGGGTGAGCCCACCAGCTACGAGGGCGCGGACCTTCGCTGGCTCGGCATGCCGGTCGGCGGCGGAGCCGCCGGCCAGCTGTACCTCGGCGGTGACGGGCGGCTCTGGTACTGGGACATCTTCAACCGGCCCGCGGCCGGCACCACCGACGCCGGATACGCGAACCCGCGGCAGCCCACCTCGCCGATCCGGAGCGGTTTCGCGCTGCGCACCCGGTCGGCCGGACGGGTGGAGACCCGGGCGCTGGACGCCACCGGCTTCGACCAGGTGCGCTTCACCGGGCAGTACCCGATAGGCCGGGTCCGGTACCGCAGCGGAGACGCGCCGGTCGAGGTGACCCTGGAGGCGTTCTCCCCCTTCGTGCCGCTGTCGGTGGCGGACTCGACCCTGCCGGCCACCGTCCTGGTCTACACACTGCGCAACACCTCGGACCGTACGGTGGACGCCACCCTGCTCGGTTACGTGGAGAACCCGGCCTGCCTGGACACCCGGACGCAGCGCGAGATCACGCTGCGGTCGACGGCGTTCGGCGACCCGTCACTGCGCGGCGTCCAGTTCTCGGCCACCGAGCAGGTGGAGGCGGGTGAACGCCCCGACATCGTGTTCGAGGACTGGGAGCGGGACAGCTACGACGGCTGGACCGTCGAGGGCACCGCGTTCGGCGCCGGCCCGGTCCCGGTCTCCGAGATCCCGGACTACATGAAGCGCGGTGGGCCGCTCAACGCGACCGGACAACGGCTCGTCACCTCGCACGACTTCCGCGGCGCCAACGGCGACATCGGCCGGGCCGACGGGCCGACCGGCAAGCTCACCAGCGCCCCGTTCACCATCGAGCGCAAGTCGATCCGGCTGTCCGTCGGCGGCGGCGACCACCCGGGGCAGACCTGCGTGAACGTGCTGGTCGACGGAGCCGTGGTGGCCACCGCGACCGGCCGCGACGCCGAGTCGATGCACACGGTGTTCCTGGACGTGGCCGCGCACGAGGGGAAGACCGCGGTCATCGAGATCATCGACGCCCACACCGGGGCCTGGGGCCACGTCAACTGCGACCGGGTCGTGTTCACCGACGTCGCGCCCCGGCCGGAGATCGTGTTCGAGGACTGGGAGCGGGACAGCTACGACGGCTGGACCGTCGAGGGCAGCGCGTTCGGCGCCGGCCCGGTCCTGGCCTCCGAGGTGCCGGACTACATGAAGCGCTTCGGGGATCTCGGGGTGTCCGGGCAACGGTTCGTGACGTCGCACCACTTCCGCGCCGCCGGCGGGGACGCGGGCCGGGCCGACGCCGCGACCGGCACGCTGACCAGCCGGCCGTTCACCGTCGAGCGCCGGTACGTCAACGTGGCCGTGGGCGGGGGCAGCCACCGCGGCCGGACGTGCGTGAACCTGCTGGTCGACGGAACGGTGGTGGCGAGCGTGGCCGGACGCGACGCCGAGCCGGTGAGCATGGCGACGCTGAACGTCTCCGCCCACCAGGGCCGCACGGCGGTCATCGAGATCGTGGACGCCGACACCGGTGGCTGGGGGCACGTCAACGTCGACCGCATCGTGTTCAGCGACGTGCCGACCGACACGCGGCCGCTGGAGCAGGTGCCCGACAACGGCACGCTGGTGCTGGCCGCGCTGGACCCGCAGGCGGTGGTACGCCCGTCGCTGGGCCGGTGGAGCAGCGTGGACGAGGTGTTCGCGACGGAGGACGGCCCGGCACAGGTGGACGGCTCCCTCGGCGGGCAGGCCGGGTCGGTGGCCGTCCGGGTCCGGCTGTCCCCCGGCCAGAGCCGGACCGTACGGTTCGTGCTCGGCTGGCACTTCGGCGTGCCGGACCGGGTCTCGCTCGGGTTCCTGCGCGGCTCGGACACCCTGCGCCGCCACTACGCCAGCCGATTCGCCGACGCCCGTGCCGTGGTGGAACACGTCACCGGGCACCTCGACCGGCTGGAGGCGGACACCCGTAGCTGGGTGAAAACCTGGTACACCGACGAAACCCTGCCGCACTGGTTCCTGGAGCGCACTCTGGCACCCGCCTCCACGCTCGCCACCAGCACCTGCTACCTGTTCGACGACGGACGCTTCTACGGGTGGGAGGGCGTGTACTGCTGCGCGGGCACCTGCGAGCACGTGTGGAACTACGCCCAATCGATCGCCCGGCTCTTCCCGCACCTCGAGCGGGACACCCGCAGCCGGGTGGACCTTGGCATCGGCTTCCACCCGGACACGGGCCAGATCGGCAACCGCGCCGAGGCCGACATGGGCTGGGCGACCGACGGGCAGTGCGGCACCATCCTGCGCTGCTACCGGGAACACCTGACCGCCCCGGACGACACCTACCTGCGGGCGAACTGGTCGCGCCTGCGGCGCGCCCTGGAATGGATCATGGACCATGACGCGGGCCCGGACGGCACGCTCGAGGGCCCGCAGCCGAACACGCTGGACACCACCTGGTATGGCGAGATCGCCTGGATCACCGGGATGTACGTCGCGGCGTTGCGGGCCGGTGCGGCGATGGCCGACGAGATGGGTCAGGTCGAGTTCGCCGGCCGGTGCCGAGCCCTCGCAGAGTCCGGCAGCCGCTACCTGTCCAACGAGTTGTTCAACGGCGAGTACTTCATCCAGAAGGTCGACCCGGCGCACGCCGACGTGATCAACAGCAACCGCGGCTGCCACATCGACCAGCTCTTCGGCCAGAGCCTCGCCGGTCAGCTCGGGCTGCCGCGGGTGGTGCCGACGGAACAGGCGGTCAGCGCCTTGCGAAGCCTGTACCGGTACAACTTCACGCCCGACCAGGTCGCCTACCGGGAGGGCAGCGCCATTGCCGGCGGCCGCTGGTTCGCCATGGACCACGAGTACGGGATGCTGATGACCACCTGGCCGCACGGTGGCGCCGACACCGCGGCCGGGAACCCGGCGAGTTGGGCGGCGATGTACTTCAACGAGGTGTGGACCGGGCAGGAGTACCAGGTCGCGGCGCACATGCTCCAGGAGGGCCTGGTCGTGCACGGGCTGACGCTCACCCGGGCGGTGCACGAGCGGTACGCGGCCGGCAAGCGCAACCCGTACAACGAGATCGAATGCGGTGACCACTACGCCCGCGCGATGGCCAGCCACGGCGTCTACCTGGCGGCGTGCGGCTTCGAGTACCACGGGCCTCGCGGCCACATCGGCTTCGCGCCCCGGATCGGCCCGGAGAAGTTCGCCGCCGCGTTCACCGCCGCCGAGGGGTGGGGCCTGTTCCGGCAGGACCGGCACGGCCGGCACCTCGCCGGCACGATCGAGGTGCGGTACGGCCGACTCCGGGTGAGCAGCGTAGCGCTGGCAGCGACGCAGCGCCCCGGCCGGGTGACGGTGCGCCTTGGCGATCGGGCGCTGCCGGTGCATGACTGGTCGTACCGGGACGGGCGTATTCTCATTACCTTGGACACCGAAGTCCTGGTAGGTCGGGGTGATGCCCTCCGTGTCACTGCCAACGCCTGACCGCGCCGGCGCTCGTCTCTGACGGGTTTCCGAGTCGGATATCGACCGGGAATAGCCGGTGAGCATTCCGTCATTTCGTGCCCGTAGGATGCCGAGGTCCCGACACCGATACGGGCTCGGTTCCGGCACTCAGTTCTGGACGCACATAATCGTTGGAGTCGACCGGATGGAGGCGAATGGCGACCATCTATGACGTGGCACGGCAGGCTCAGGTCTCGCCCGCGACGGTGTCCCGGGTGCTGAACGGACGGACCACGGTCGATCCAGCCATGGCCGCGCGGGTGCATCAGGCGATGCGGGACCTCGATTACCGGCCCAACGCGGTCGCCCGCAACCTGCGCCTGAGCCAGACCAGTCTCTGGGCGGTCATCATCTCCGATATCGGCAATCCCTTCTTCACGTCGATGGTGCGTGGAGTCGAAGACGTCGCGCAAAGCGCCGGCTATTCGGTCGTCCTGTGCAACAGCGACGAGGACCCGGAAAAGGAATCACGGTACATCGCCGCGGCACTGGCCCAACGGATGGCGGGCGTCATCATCTCCACGTCCGGCCGACCGTCTGTCATCAACCGGCTCGTCGAAGCCCGCATCCCGGTCGTGGCGATCGACCGGCAACTGCGGGGCGTCAACCTCGACACCGTCCTGGTCGACAATGTGCACGGCGCCGAGCTGGCGACCACACATCTGGTAGAGAACGGCTACCGACGGGTTGCCTGCATCACCGGCCCCCGCCGGATCTCGACCGCCGCGCAGCGGCTACGGGGCTACCAGCGCGCGTTGCGCGCGCACGGGAGGGAGGCGACGGACAATCTGGTGCGCTACGCGGACTTCCGCGAGGAGGGTGGCTATCGGGCGATGGCCTCGCTGCTTGATTCCGACAACCCACCGGACAGCGTCTTCGCCACGAACAACCTGATGACCGTCGGCGCCGTCGAGTGCCTGGTCGACCGCGGTATCAAGGTGCCGGTCGAGTTCGGGGTCGTCGGGTTCGACGACATTCCCTGGGCCCACCTGGTCAGGCCGTCCCTGAGCACCGTCTCCCAACCGACGTACGACCTGGGGCGGGCGGCCGCGGTGCTGCTCACGGAGCGGATCGCCAATCCGGCCAGGCCCCCGTCGACGGTCACGCTCAGCACCGGTCTCCAGGTGCGCGAGAGCTCCACCCGCCCTACCTGAACCGGGCGGTGTCCGGGGGTCGCCGCCACCCGGTCAGGTAGCCCGCGGCCGGGGCCGTTGGCGGCCGGGGAGCCCGCCACCTGTCGGGGCTCCCCGGCCATCCCCCCGGGAGCACGTCGTCCCGCGCCGGGGGCGCGGCGCGACTACAGGTTGACCTCTCCGCAGAGGTGCACCCGGACGCCCAGTTCGGCGAACATCGCGGCCTTCACCCGCAGCGCCCTGTCGGCGGTCGCGGTATCCGGGGCGTAGGCGACGTTCACGTGGTTGGCCTTGTGACGCGCCATCAGCTGGTTACGGTCGACCCCGTGCAGCACGGCGTGCATGATCGGCCACTGCGGATTCGTGGCGTTCAACCGGCGCTGGGTTTCCTCGGCGGGTAGCTCGACGACGGTGGCGCGGCCCAGGTCCACGTGCAGCCCGCCCTGCATGATGAACACCCGTGACCAGACAATCTCCCCCGGCTTGGACACCCCGCTCAAGGTGCCGCCACCCAGCGGGAAGAACATCGGCGGTTGGCGCATGCTGTACGACTTGTCGTAGCCGCCGTTGTGGGACGCCGGCACAGATCCGGAAATTTCGAACACCCAGACGAAGTCGTCTCCGTACTGTTCTCCCCACCGGATGTCGTGCAGGGTGGTGGCGGGGTCGAGGCCCATGGCGGTCCAGATGCGGTTGGTGACGAGCGAGTCGACCGCCACCCCCTCGTCGACCTCATTGAAATGCGGCAGCGGCGTTCCCGCGTACAGTTCCCGGCTGCCGTCGCGGCTGCGCACCGGTGGCCGTTCGACGTTGTTCAGCAGCCCCTCGGCGAGGTCACTGGCGGGAACGGTGTCCTTGAGGCCCTGCTGGTACTGGATGCCGACCGCGTCCAGGCCGTAGTCGTCGGCGATGCGCAGGGCGGCGATGTACATCTTGAACTGGCTGAGCAGTTGCGCCTCGGTGAGTTCGGTGGCGTCGTCGGTGCCGGTGTGGAAAGTCAAGCCGGCGTCGTCCAGCCAGCGGCGGACGGCATGGGCTTCCTCGTCGGGTACCCGGGCCATCTCCGCGACGAGAGCGCTCTGGGACAGCCGCTCCTTGTAGATTCCGAGTGGGTTGATCAGCTCGTCGTCGAAGATCGCGTTGTACATGCCCATGCAACCCTCGTCGAAGACGCCGATGATGGCCTTCTCCGACGCGAGTTGGGCGGCGAGCGTCCGGCCGAGTTCGACCTCCGGGTCGTCCGGCAAGGTGGGCAGGTCGCGGACGTGGCTGGTGTCGTGACGCAGTTCGCCCGTCTCGAGCCATGTCCTGAGCCCGTTGACGGCCCACTCGTCGGTGAAGTCCCTACTCCACAGCGCGGAGTGCCTCACGCCGGCCTTGGTGAGGCTCGCGGTGAGGTTGAGCAGGCCAACCAAGCCGGGGAACTCGCCGCTCCAGTTCGCCACGATGAGGATCGGGCCGCGGTGGCTGCGCAACCCGGCCAGTACGTGGTGGCTGTACTGCCAGACGGCCTCGACCACGATGAGCGGGGCGTCCAGGGGGATCGTCTTGAAGACCTCGATGCCGGCTCGCTGGCTGTCGATGAAGCCGTGGCCCTTGTCCGGGTCGAGCGCGTGACCGCGCTCCACCTTCCAGCCGAGCGCGTTGACCGCCGTAGCGAGGTCGACCTCCAGCTGCTGCTGAGTGGGCCAGCAGGTGACGTTCGCGCTGAGACGGAGATCGCCGCTGGCAACCGTGTAGACGGTGCCGGGTGCCGCCGACGGCGGGTCAGCCAGCACGGGCAGCGCATAACTGGTCATGGGGCGACTCCTTCGGTACGTGGCTCTGCACTGGCAGCCGGGTGGGTGGCGGCCAGGGAACGGACCTGACGTGCAGCGAGCGCGTGAGCGACCCGCTTGGAACTCGTGTACAGCTCGCGGTACAGCCCGTAGAGCTCGTCGTAGTCGGCGGCGAGCTCGACGCGGGGCTCTCGGATCTCCTTGACGGGATTCCAGACGTCGATCGAGACGCTCCACCCCGTCTGCGCGGCCAGGAAGGCGGCGCCGTAGCTGGCGCCGATGGCCTGCGACGGGATCACCTGGGCCCGCCCGGTGATGTCGGAGACGATCTGCGTCCAGAGTCCGCCCTGCGTGCCACCGCCGACCGCGACGACGCGCCGGATGTCACCGCCGCTCGCCTCGATGGCCTCGAGGTTGTGCCGTACCCCGAGTCCGGTCGCCTCAAGCGCGGCGCGGTACAGGTCGCCGCGGGTGTGCGAGACGGTGAGGCCGGCGATGATGCCCCGGGCCTCCGGGTCCAGGATGGGGGTGCGCTCGCCGGCGAAGTACGGCAGCATGAGCAGCCCTCTGGCGCCGGGGCCGGCCGCCTCGGCCAGCCGGAGCAACTCGGGATACTCCGGTGAGCCGAACAGCTCGCGCAGCCACGCCGTGATCGCCCCGGACGTCGCCAGGCCACCGGCGAGGTTGCGGGTGCCCGGCAGGGCACCGACCGTCCCCCACAGCGACGGGTTGGTGAGGCGCGCCGAGACCGTGTGGACCAGGAACATGGTGGTGCCGTACATCAGCATGAGATCGCCCACGCCCTGGGCGCCGACGCTGACCGCCTCCGACCACGCGTCGATGGTTCCCGTGATCACCGGAGTGCCCGGCGGCAGACCGGTGACCGCGGCCGCCGCCGGGGTGACGTGCCCGGCCAGGTCACCGGGCCAGCGCAGTGGAGGCAGCACCAGATCCGGCGCGATCTCGGCGGCCCAGGGCAGGTACCAGTCCTGGGTGTCGGTGTCGTAGAGCGGCGTGCACTGGCTCGCCGAGTGCTGGTCGAGCACGTACCGGTCGGTGAGCTTGAAGGCCAGCCACGAGCTGGGCATGAACAGCCGGCGGGCCCGTTGAAAGAGTTCCGGTTCGTTGTCGGCCACCCAGGCCACCTTCGCGCCAGCGGCCTGGCTGGACAGGGCCGAGCCGCACCGGCGCAGGATCTCGTCCTCGCCGAATCGCTCGGTGAGACGGGCGATCTGGCGGGTCGAGCGGGTGTCAACGCCATACAGGATGGCCGGACGCAGCGGGGTGCCCGCATCGTCGGTGAGCAGCACGCAGGGACCCATGCCGCTCACCCCCACGGCGGTGACCTCGACGTCGCCGGACGCCAGCAATTCCCGGCTAAGGGAGACGAACTCCTGCCACCAGACGTCACCGTCCATCTCGACCCAACCGGGCCGCGGTCGGCTTACCCCGTGTGCCCGGACGGCCGAGCGGATGACGCGGCCGTCGGCGTCGACCAGGACACCCTTGCTGCTCGATGTGCCGATATCGACGCCGAGGACGGCCGCAACCTTCATGGCGCCACTGTTCCAGCAATCGATTTCCGAATCAAGAGCGATCCGCGTAAGCCTTGCTCCGCCGTCGCTGACATCGCCGACATCCGCCCCGAACCCGTCGTCACATCGCCCCAACGCCCTAGGAGAGGCCGTCAAGCAGTGGAGCGGTCCAGGCGGAAGACGCATCTTCTAGCCCTGGGCAGCACCGCATCGCGCTGGCGGTACGCCCGCAACACCCACCTCCACGGCTGCCGGGGTGTGGTACCAGCGGGAAATCGTTAACCCACTCCGTCCGCCGACCGATACCACGGGCTCCTGCCGGCGGCCGCATCCGCAGTCCTCGTTTTCGCTGCAGCTGGGACGTCGGTTCCGGTCCAGCGACCGGAATCGGGCCTCATCTGGGCGGCCAATTCGTCGCTAATACGCCACCCAACGAGCTGGCCACCCCATCGGCATCGGCCATCTGCGGTCCAATCGCGACCGTGGCTGTGGTCACCATCGAGCGTGGCGCATCAGACGCACCACGAGCACTTCCAGCCAGGTGCCGCCCAACGCCAACAGTGCCGCGCCGGCCCCGTCCACGGCGGACAGTCCGTGGCCTTCGCTGACCGCCACGAGGACTCGGCCCTCGTGGCCGGCGGGAACGAAGAGGACGAGCGTGCCGGCGACGATGAGCAGAGTGGCGACTGCTACCTGGGTGCGTGGCGCTTCTCCGCTATCTTCCGACATCGCGTCAGTCTCGGTCATCCGCCATGGTCTCGACAGGAGCCGAATCGCCTAACTTCGAAGTCTCGCGGTGATCGCCACCTCTGATCCCGCCTTCCTCACCCGATCCGGGCACGCTGTGTCGGCAGCGACCAGCATCAGAAGCGGACGCGCCAACGCGCTCCAGCCCGGACGGGTGGATCGAACCGGAGCGGCGTGGAAGCCGAGGAAGTGTCGTACGGGTCGGGTTAGCTGCCGCGTATCGCTCACGTCGGGAGCCAGGGTCACCGGCGATCCGTTGTGGATGGACGTCGAGGACAGCGCAGCCTGCGTGGCGCAGGCACCATTCCCGGACACCGCGCAGCGGGATCCCAGGAAGGACCGAGCATTGAACGCGAACCCGTCCGTGGTGGACACCAGGATCTACCGGCACGCGTCGGGCGTGGTCGGTGACACCGTCGCCCTTGCGACGTCGGCGCCGGACCGGGTCGACGAGCAGACCTTCTTCGCCGGTTTCGTGCGTACGCCCCGGGTGGTGGCTGGCGGGCTGCTGACACTGGCCGATATCGCGGCTGCCGACTTCCGGCCGGTGCGTAGTCCGGGAGGGCGAGATCCGGTGGTCACCGGCGACGGCGAACGGCTGCGGTTCGAGGCGCTGTCGGCCTGCGGCGGAGTGTACGGGCGCCTGGACCTGGCCGCCGGCGAACTGGACGGCGCACCGGTGGGTCAGGGTGTGACCAACGTGGACATCAACCCCGAGCTGTACACCGCCCTGACCCGCGTCGGGGCCGGGGACCCGTTGCGCCTGGCGGTCGGCGAGGACGAGCTCGCCGTGTCGACGCTCGACGGGCGCGTCGTCGAGAAGCGGGTGCCCCTGCCGGAACGGTGGCTGCGCGGGTTGGCCGAGGTGTCGGCGCACGCGCTGCCGATGGACCCGCGGTTGGAGCTCCGTCCGGGACGCGCGGTCGCGCTGCTGGCCGAGGTTTCGGCGCGTGCCGGCCGGCGGACGCGTTGGTTGATGCCGGCCGCGACCGGGTGGCGCTCCACGAGCCGGCCGGATCGCGGCGCGATCTGCGTGGCGGACGGATACCGCCTGTCGGTGCTCCGTCCGCTGCTTCCCCTCGCGCGCGCCGTCACCCTCTACGCCCCGCCGGTCAGCGGCGCGCCGGCCCAGGTGAGCGGCTGGGTGCTCGACTTCGGCACGGCCCGGTTCACGCTGCTGCTGTCGACCGCCGTGCAGCACGGCTTCGCCGGGGACGGTCAACTGCTGGCCGATCTCGGAGCCGGGTCCGCCGACACCGACGCCGACGCGTTGAGCGCGCTGCTGGTCACCGACCCGGTCGTCGACCGGTCGTCGGTCGCCGAACGGATGGGCTGGGACGGTACGCGGGCCACCTCCGCCCTCGCCGCGCTCGCTACGGCGGGCCAGGCTACGACATCGCGGCGGCGTCGTCGTTCCACCGTCCGCTGCCCTACCGGGCCGATCTGGTGGCCGCGCTGCATCCGCGACTGGCGGCGGCGCGGGCGCTGGGGGCGGCGGGCGGGGTGGTGCCGACCGCCGCAGGCGTGGAGGTCACCTCCGGCGGTTCGACCTATCTCGTGCACCGACGCGGCGCCGGGTACGCCTGCACCTGCACCTGGTGGGCCGAGCATCAGGGCTTGCGCGGGCCGTGCAAGCACGTCGTGGCAGCGATGTTCAACGAGGAGAAGGGGGTGACGCGCGGTGCGTGACGTATGGCCCGAGGTGTGCGCGCGGATCGACGAGGCCGACGTCGACGCGCTCGGGGAGACGCTCGCGGGGCTGGACGCCGGAGGGCGGGCCACCCTGCTGCCGGCGCTGGAGGCGCACACGCCGACCCGTGCCGAGCCGAAGCCGGTCGTGCTGCCCCCGCCCGAGCCCGAGCCGGAGCCGGAGTTGCCCACGTCGGGCTCCTTCGGTTTCGTGTTCATGACCGCTCCCGGGGAGGAGATTCCCCGCGACCTCGCCGGGATCCGGGCGCTCATGGCGCGCCAGCGGTCGCAGCGGCAGGAACGCCAGCTCGGCTTCGAGAAGCAGCGACTGGAGTGGCGGGCCACGCACGAGGCCAGAGAGCTGAACGAGCGCCGCCACGCGGTCCTCGCCATGGCCGTGCTCGCGTGCACTCCCACCGTCGCTGACGCCGTGAAGCGGTTGCACCGGCCGTGGTCCGCGGGCCCGTCGCTGCGGGTGTCAGCCGAGATGGTGCCCGGCCTGCTCCGCGTGCGCGGCGCCGACTGGGGTGCCAGCCTGGCCCGGCACCTGCTGCGCCGGTCCGGCTCGCGAATCCAAGCGGCCGCTCACTGGCCGTTCACCGAGGCGCTCATGCGGGCCGTGGGTGCCGGGCCGCCGGACCCGCCCGCGGCCGTGGCGCAGTACGTGGCGATGTGGCGTGGCAGCTCCTCCCTGGCCGCTGTCCTGGCCGCCGATCCGTGGCTCGACCACGTGGTGCCGTACCTCTTCGACGACAACCGGGTGGCCGCCGCCTTCGTAACCGGCGTCGCCGGCCGGGACTGGCCTCCGGCCCTGCTCGAGCTGGCCGCCAGCGGCCGGATCGACCGGCGGGTGCTCATCGCGGGGTGCCTGCGTCGGTTGCGGGCCGGCGGGCGGAAGGGGCTGCTCCAGCCGTACCTCGACCTGCTCAGGCAGCTGGCACCGACCCTCGACGAGTTGGCCGGGCACCGGCAGGAGCTGATCGGCCTGCTGACCGCACCGATGTCGACGGTCGCGAACCTCGCGTACGCCGGGCTGCGCGGCCTGCACCGGGTGTCCGCGCTGGATCCGGCCGCCCTCCTGGAGATCACCCAGAGCATGCTGGCCCGCCAGGAGAAGACGCTGGTGCGGGCACATTTGAAATGGTTACGGACGCTTCCGGTCGAGCAGTTGCTGGACGGGCTGGTGGTCGGGCTGTTCCATCCTGTGCCCGAACTCGCCGAGGGCACCCTCGACCTGATCGAGCGAGGGCTGCCGGCGCTGTCGGCGGACTCCCGGAACCGGCTGCGCGACGAGCTGCCGGCGCTCGACGGCGCGGTCGCGCACCGGCTGGCCGGGCTGCTCGGCGCCGCGCCGCCCGCACCCGTCGCCGTTCCCGCACGCGTCGCGGAGCCGCCGGCGGCGATGCCACCGCCGTTGGATCTCGGCGGGCTCGCCGGCGAGTTGGCGATCGTGTTCCGCAAGGGCAACGACGATCCCGTCCGGTACGAGCTGCTGCTCGACGGGCTGGTGCGGGTGGCGCGGGGCGACCGCGCCGCCGCCGAGCGGGTGCTGAAGCCGATGGTCCCGCAGTGGACCGGACCGTGGCCGGCCGTGGTCGCCGCCGCCGCCGGCAGCTACGTGTCGGTTGAGACGCCGTACCGGGTGGCGCAGCCGCATCCGGTGACGCGATTCCTGGAAAGCCGGGTCACCGAACTCGCCGAACGGCTACTCAAGGAGCCGCCGCCGGCGCTGTTGGCCACGCCGGCCACCGTCGCCGGGCACGTCGATCCCGCTCGGTTGCTCAACCTGCTGCGCAAGGCCGAAGACGACGGCTGGCAGCCGGGCCACGCCGACCTGACGCAGGCCATCCTGCGGCTGCCGCGCGAGGTGGACGAGGTCGTCCACGCCGGCGCGAGGCGTCTCCTCTCCCCCGGCGGGCGCCGGTTCGCCGCGGCGCTGACCGCCCGGGTCGAGCCGCGCACCTGGGTGGAGGAGGTCGGCCACCAGCCGTACCGGTCCGGCCGGCGGATCGCGATGCTGGACCCGGCCGGGCTGCCGCCGGAACTCGCCGAGCCGCTCGACGCGGTCCAGCGGATCAACTACAGCCGGTGGACCGGGGGCCTGGCGCTGTGGCCGATGATCGCGCCGTCGCACCGGGAGGTCATGGCCGCGCACCTCCAGCCGTTCGTGGCCGCGGCGGTGGAGCGGGGCACCATCGGCACCGGGCTGCTCACCGGTCTCGCGGCCGCCGACGGCCCGCCCGGCCCGGCGATGTGGTCGACCATGGCGTACGCGCTCGCCAACCACCGGCAACCCGTACGGCTGGCGGCCGGAGACGCGCTCATCGCCCTCGCCGCCCGGCCGGACTGGGACAGCGCCGGGATCGGGGCGGAGATCGGTGCCCTCGCCGCCGCCGGTCGGATCGTGCTGCAGCGGGTCGTCCAGCCGCTGACCGAGGTGCTCAGGGCCGGTGCCCGTGAGGCGGTCTGGCAGGTGACGTCGGCGGCGCTGCCGATGCTGCTGCCCGCCGGGGCTCGGCCGGGCCTGGCCGACCTGGTCACCCTCGCTGCCGACGCCGCACCGGGCGACCGTCCGGTCGACCTGCCGGGCGTAGCCGCGCTCGCCGCCGATCCCCGGCGGAACCGCCTCACCGACGCCGCCCGACGGCTCACCGCCCGCACCGCCGGCGCGTGACCGCTGTGGCAGCACGAACATCAGCAGTCCGGTCACCGCCGCTCACGGGGCCCTATTAGTTCCATAGGGGAAGGCGCGCCCTGGCGCGAGCCGGAACGCATCGCCGGCGACACTCACCTGCTGAGAGCAGGAGCGTGTCGTCGGCGGTGCGCGCGACCGCGTACCTCATGCTTGCCTGGTACGGCCTGGATCCTTTCGAGTCCATCGAGCCCGGGTTCACCGCCCGCCGCGTTCGTATATCTCGCGCAGGTGTGCCGCGAGAACGGCGGGTGCCTCGACATGGGCGAGGTGGCTGAGCCCCTCCATCCAGGTCAGGTGCGCCTGGGGCATGGCGGAGACGAACCGGTCGACGGCTTCGGCGTAGGGACCACCGGCGGCCGCGCTGAGTGTGCCGGCGAGGATGTCGACGGGGATCCGCAGCGCCCGGTAGCGCTCGTATTGGGGCGTGAACGCGTTCAGAGCGGCATGCTCGGCGGGCAGCGCCCGCGCCAGGAGCCGCAGGTGGGCCCAGACCGGGGACTCGCGCAGTGAACGGACACGGTCGTGGTCGTAGCCGGCGATCTGGATGTTGACGATCTCGACCAGCCGGTCGAGGTCGGCGTCCTGCGCGGCATCGCGGACAGCCGGGCTGACGTGCTCGGCGAAGGGGCCCGAGACGGGCTCGTAGAGCACGAGCGACCGCACGTCCTTGCGTTGGGTGGCGGCCTCCGAGGCGATGAGCCCGCCGTAGCTCCAGCCGAGAAGGTCCTTCGGGCCGGGGATCGCGTCGAGCACGGCGTGAAGATCCGCGACCTCCACCTCGACGGTGTATCTCTCGCCCTGCGGGGTGCTCGGTGCGCGCCCCCGGCGATTGACCACCACCGCGGGGCGGCCAGAAAGTGCCTGTACGAAGGCATTCCAGTCCTGTGCATCGCTCATGACACCCGGGACGACGACCAGGGTTCCGTGCGGTGACGCCTCCCCGAGGACCGCGACCTGCCCGCCGTCAACCGCCACGCTCCATGTCACGACGGTCACCCTTTCTGTAGTGAGCGTTCCAGTAATGGGGACTGTAGCAGTTCTGGAGTGGTCGCTCTAGAATGAGGGGGTGACTCCGCCCCTGGGCCGCCCGCGCGGGTTCGACCGCGACACCGCACTGGAGGAGGCCACCCGGCTCTTCTGGACTCAGGGCTACGACGCGACCTCCCTCACGGAACTCACCGAGGCCATGCGGATCTCGCCCTCGAGCCTGTACGCCGCCTTCGGCAGCAAGCGGCAGCTGTTCGAGGAGGCGGTGATGACCTACGCGCGCCGCTACCGCGACATCTACCTCTCGGCGATCGCCGAGGAGCAGACCGCGCGGGCTGCGGTGGAGCGAATTCTGCGCAGGTCCGCCGAGGCCTTCACCGCTGAAGACGAACCGGCCGGGTGCCTGACGACCAGCGCCGCGATGATCGGCGGACGGGACACCATCGACGTACGCCAGACGGTCGCCAGGCTCCAACAGGCCGACGCCGACGCGCTGCGCGAGCGGATCGAGCAGGCGGTCCGGGCGGGCGAGTTGCCCCGGTCGACGTCCGTCGCGGCCCTGACCGCGTACGTCCAGTGCGTCTGGCACGGCCTCTCGGCCATGTCGAACGCCGGCGCCCCACGCGCGCAGCTGCTCGACGTCGTTGACGAGGCGATGCGGGCATGGCCGCCCGGCCCGCTCTGACCTGGCACGCGTCTTGCGAGGGATACAAGGAGGTCCGGCCTGTCGCCGTGGCGATCAACCGGTGGCTCCTGGTGCTCCGCGCGCGTCCCGACGTCAAAGGGCGCGACCGGCGCCGTGATTGCGGGTCGTGGCAAGGTCCGCGACTTCACCGCGAGACTCATCCGGCTAAACCGGCCACGCCCCTTCTTTCTGCGTCAGCGAAGACGGCGGTTCAGGGCGGCCGCCCGGCCGGCAGGGCGGTCATTCGGGAATCTCCACCCAGCGGGCGGCTGCCTCGAAGGTGTCCGCCGGGGAGGTGCTGAAGGCAATCGCCGCGTCGGGAGCATGCCGACGCACCAGGTTGACCACGCGTTCGAACAGCTCCAGCTGATTGCGGACACCGCCACCAATGACGACGCACTCCCAAGCCTGCGCGCAAAGAGCGGCGGTGACGACCGCCGCTATGTCGTCGCTGCCGTCGAGACCGAACAAGCAGAACTCGGCCCTCACGCCGTGTTCGGCGAAGCGGGTCCGCCCGGCGTCGATGCCGTCGGCTACCGGCTTGGGGTCCCAAGGCCCGGGCACCCGGTACGGATCGAGCCCGATCACGAGCACGCGGGGTGTCAGGCCTGGTGTGTCCACTGCTGGAGACTATGCCGCGGATGCAAGGTCGTCACCCGACGGCAGCCCAGCGGCGGGATCAACTCGAGGATGGAGGTACGAGTCCCGACTCAACGAGGCTGCCCACCCAGACGAGGAGGTCGGAGATCTGTGACCACATCGCTGGCGGGTCCGAGTACATCGGGCAGTGCGCTGTGCGGGAGCTCCGCGAGCTCGACACCTTCGCAGGCGAGTCCACCCAGGTACGACAGTTCCGCGCCCACTGCGGCACGGCCGCGAACCGGGTGGCGAGCTGCCCGACGAGCTGCTCGTCGTCGACCGGGTCACGGCGGGCGGCGAGGACGGTGTCGAGCAGCAGCGCCGCCGGCCCGGCAGCGCTGCCGCCGGCCGGGAACCTCTCGTCCGTGGCCCGGGCATCCAAGTCGACGGCAGGAGTCCTTCGGCGCCTTCCCTTAGCAGCACCCCGGCGTCGGCCAACGCGGTGCGCAGCGTCCGACGGCCGGTAATGGTGGCCGTGTTTGCGCGTTGCGCGTCGGACAGGTCGCTGAGGTAGACCACCGGGTCGTAGCGGAGCCACTGGCGCCTGTTCCGCGCCAGCCGGATGGTGGCACCACGCCGAGCGGGCTAACCCGACCGACAAGATCGCTTGCCCCTTCCGCAGGTCAGCGTCAGCCCTTCGTGATCAACTTTGGCCCGTCCGGTCTGAGGAAATGGCCAATCCCGCTTCCGGTCTGCACATCAACACCTGATCTTGGATGTCGTACCTGCACGGCACGATGTGCGCCATGACGACGCACCACCCGACCACCCGCCGCCTGGTCTATGGCCACGCGCAGCTGCACGACTGCCTCGCCTTCGCCGACGCGAACACCGCTGCCGAGGAGGCTGAGGAGATCAAGGCGCTCGTCGCCGCCCGTACCTGGGGAGAGGCCCGCCAGGTCCGGATGACCCACTTGTCGAATCCTGCCGCCGCGGATGAAGATTTCCCGGACGAGGATCCCGCCGACAACGAGCCCTTCGAGATCAACGAGCTGAACTCGGTCGCCGAGGGGGACTGGCCTCCGATGGTCACGGAGCGGGCCTTCGAGCTGCTCCCCGAGGACCTGCAGGACCAGTTCGGCGAGCGCCGGTTCACCGCGCTCAACGGGGACTACCTGGAAATTCCGGTCGACCGCGAGGGCGAGCTGGTGGCGGAGCTGCGCGAGCGCGGCTACGAGGTCACCCGCGACGACGAACTCATCAACGTGCTCGACGGCCGCAGCTTCAGCCCGCTCGGCTGACAGTCTGCTCCTTCACCGGCGGCGTCGCTGGTTCGGCGGCGCAGCCGTTGGAGTCCGAAGGAACCGGAGGACTCAGGTGATGGCGAAGGCTGCGGTCAGCACGGGAAGGTCGTAGGCAGCGACCAGGCACAGCGGCCTGTCCGTGCTGTTCCCGTTCTGGGTGATTATGAGCGCAGCGCTCAGCTGCCCGGCTTGCCTGCCTCGGCTGAGCTTGTCGACCGCGGTCCACCACCATGATCGTCCGCGCGACTGCCGCTCGGCCGCGGTGCTGCCGGCCGCGATCCCATCGATAAGCAGGTCGCCGATGTTGATCGGCCAGCGCGTGTGTGCGGACCCAGCAGGCTCGACGCCGCAGTGCCGCACCGGGTCGGCGGCGCTTACTGCCTATCCGCCCCTGTGAGGTGGAACTCGTAGCGATCCGCCTCTCTAGCAACGGACCGAACGACAGCTTGGAAGGCCGCAGGGCCGAGTCCCACCTTCGGCGTCCATCCCTGCGCGAGCATTCGTCCTTCGTCGTCAACGCGGAAGCCGACCAACCTGCTGTGCCGGTTCTTCTGCCACGCCTCAAACTCGATGTCGTCCCACTGCCCGACCACATCGGCGTCGGCGACTACCGCTGTCAGGAGGTAACTGTCCCCCTCATCCTTCACTCCTACAGTGTGCGAGCGACCGTTGGCGAACCGGACAACAATCTGTTGCCTCGTGGTACGCATGTCGGCAGCTTCGCAGAGGCGCTGCCAATCATCGCGTGTGCCGAACATCCCGCTCCAACTCCGCTCTGAACTCCTTCAGCGGCCGGTCGCCTTTCAGGTGCAGCCGCTCGATGTCGTCGGCCAGACCGGTTACCCGACGGACCAGGGCGCCGACCCGTGTCTGGTCCTGCTGTGGATCGGTGAGCAGGACATCCTCTTCGACGGTGACGTCGTAGCTACCGCCCCGCGTTTCAACCACCCCGACCCGCACCGGGTTCCCGGCGGTCCACTCCTTGAACTCGCTCCACTTTTCCTCACGGTCTATCCGGCCAATCGGGCTGACGCAGCGGACGATTAGATGTTCCGACTCCCGATCAAGCTGCAGGCTGAACGGCTGTTGCCGTCCGCTTGTCAGCACCGCGGTGCCGAGAAGCGTGCCGTTGCCTGGCTGGTTTCGTTCCCAATCGATGGCGACACCGGTGAGACCAGTCGCCTTCAGTTCGTTGAATCGGTCGATCTGCTGCCGAGCGAGCGATTCGTCCACCGCCAGCGGTCGGCTCTGGCCAACCAGGTGTTCCTCACGTACCGGAAACGAGGTACGCAGCGGCTCGCCCGGCGCCACCGGCATGTCCTCGTTGACCAACGCCTCCCGGCGGACGTCGAGGTGGCCGTCCCCATTAGGGGGCACGCTCAACCCCTCGTGCATCAACCGCAGGAAGTCGTCCATCCTTCGTACGACCCGGCGTACCTGTAGCCGTTCCACCGTGTCTGCCAGGTGCGGATAGTGGACTTGGAGCAGGTCTTCGCCTCTGGCGGTGCCGCTGATCGTCGTCAACCGGCGTTCGCTCTCCGACCGCACGCGGTCGATCCGTCCGATCCGCTGCTCCATGGCGGAGGGCGTCCAGGCGAGGCCGTAGTGGTAGACACGCGAGCAGAAGCTGTGCAGGTCCTCGCCCTCCTGCAGCAGGTCGGTGCAGATCAGCACCAGCGGATATCCGGGCAGGCGGAACTGCTGCACGTGACGGGGGTTGACCCGCCCGGCCATCCCGACCATGGGTTGTTGTGCGGTGAAGAGCCGGCCGACCCGTGCAGGCACCTCACGCAACTCGGCCCGTCGCACCTCGGGCAGGTTCGTGTCGAGCACGAGGTCGTAGTGCTCCGCCAGGGTCGCCAGTTCGTCGTACGCCGACCAGCCGCGGCTGCCTGGTGAGGCGTCGGCTTGGCGTTGGAGTTCGTCGAGGTACGCAGTGATGAGGTCACCGGAGGGGTCGATCGCCGCCGAGGGGTTCAGCGACGGCAGGTGGTCGGTGACCACGGCGTACAGATCGAGGAAGGGATGCCCAAGCCGAGCCGCCGCCGAGAGCAGCTGCGCCCGGACGTACTGCTCGCGGAAAGACCGGACAACATCCAGGCCGCCGGCGCGTCGTGGCCAGAGGACGTCTCGGAGCCCCTGCCGGCGGCGAAGCTCGGTGAAGAAGGTGCGGGTTTCCAGTAGATCTGGTTCGGCCTCCGCCGAGACGGCAACCCCCCGCTTCTCCGGGCGGTACAGCTCACGCCAGATGACCTCGGCATGATCCCGGAGTGGCCCGGCGGTCTCGGTCAGCAGTTCCAGGGCCGCACCCTGGGCGGCGTCGAAGCGGGCGCCGCGGGTCGTCTGCTTCGCCTCGGTCAGGTAGTGGCGCGAATACTCCCGGATCAGCCGATCGACCTTGTCCCGCTCCTCGCCCAGCACGTTCGACAGCGCATCCATCACCTGCCCAGGAGTCGTATCAAGCAGCGCCATGACGTGGTTGTCGTCAAAGAAGACACCGAGTGGGCTGCTCAGGTTGCGGAAGCGCTCCTGGATGGTGGCCCCACTGACGATGCCACTGGGTCCCTTGCCGCGGAAGAACCAGGCGAAGAAGGTGTCCTCGCCGCCGGCGTCCTCATCCTCCCTGACCTGCTCGGCCGACAGCGGCGAGGGCGCCCCGTGCCGGGACCGCTGAGCGGTGAACTCCGCGATTGCTCTGCCCAACAGCTCCCGGTGCCGGGCGTCGAGCCGCTCACGCAGTCGTCCCACCAGCCAGTCGTTGTATTCGTCGTCGAGCTTGCGCTTGAGCTCAGCAACCGAGGCCACGCGGCGGACGAAGACGAGTCCCTTGCGGCCGTCGCGCCAGGAGGTCGCCAGGGTACGCACCAAAGCGTCCATCTTCGGATGCGGCAGCTCACGGCCGAACCGCTCGACATGCTCACGCGCCAGGTCGTCGAGCATCGGGACGTCGATGCCCTGTCGTTCGGCGGTATCGGTAGCCTGCTCGGCGCCGTCGAAGTTCGCCTCGACCGTCTCGTCGGTGACCTCTTCTGGCATATCCTTCTTGACCCCGCTGGTCTGCAGGAACGACTCGAAGGAGGCAAGCATGCCGACCTGGAAGCGGCTGCCGAACCGCTCGTGGTCGAGCAGCTCGCTGACCTTCTTCTGCACCAGCGCCACGGTGAGGCGCTGCCGGTCGTCGGTGATCCGGATCGGCTCGTCGTGGATCTCGACGCCGCCCTGACGCCACTCCCGTCGGTAGAGGTTCTTGGTCAGCTGCTCACCGCTGACCTGCAACGAGGTCACCCGACGGATCAGGAATCGACCGGCTGCCGCCCGCTTCTGCTCCTCGCTGACGTCCGGGTCGCGCAACACGTCGAAGGGTGCGGCCATGCCGAACACGTCGAGTTGGTTCCAGAGTTGCCGGTAGTCGTCGTCGACCGGCGTCGCGGAGAGCAGGAGCACCTTGCCGGCCCGACGGTGGTACGCCTTCCGCAAGCTCGGCTGGACATCCTCGCGTTCGCGGCCCAGGACGGCCGCCAGCACCCGGTTGCGGGCCGACGCCTGC
Source organism: Micromonospora sp. R311 (assembly GCF_056780015.1). Classification (NCBI taxonomy): domain Bacteria; kingdom Bacillati; phylum Actinomycetota; class Actinomycetes; order Micromonosporales; family Micromonosporaceae; genus Micromonospora; species Micromonospora sp. R311. The sequence goes on along the minus strand of NZ_JBSWCE010000020.1, from coordinate 4,317 downwards.
GGTCCACAGCCGTGCTTGAGGTTGTGCGCCTCGTCCACGATCACCAGGTCGAAGTGCGGCAGTGCGGCGTTGATGGCCTGCGCGAGCCGGTCCTTGATGACGTCTGCGTTCGCCCGTAGATCAACCAGATCGGCCGGAAGCCACGGGACCTGCGCCCAGAGCCGGCCCCTGAACCTGCTCCGCTGCTGATCGCCCTGCCGCATCGGCAGGCTGAAGCTCGGCAAGCGGACGAAGAAGTCGCGATCCGGTCCGACTGCCGTCTCCTCCAACAGCTCGATGAGGTCCGTGCAGTGCACGAGTGGGCGGGCGGGCCGGCCTCCCGGCATGCGTACCCGCAGGTCGTCCAGCCGGACGTTGTTCTCGGTGAAGACTCCCAGCTCCCGCTGCCACTTGCGCTGGATGTTCTCGCGTGGCGCCACCACCAGCACCCGCAGATCCGGCGTGAAGTGGCGCAGCAGGGCTACCACACCGAGCGCTACGTACGTCTTGCCCATGCCGACCTCGTCCGCGAGGTAGGCGACCCCGTACCGCTGCAGGATGTTGTGGACGCCGACCGCGCCCTCCAGCTGATCGTGGGCGCGCTGCGGGTTGCCGATCACCCGGTCGAAGTCCAGCAGCCGGGCAGCGGTCTCAACGGTGAGCATCATGCGGGGACCTCCGCCGCCGTCCCCAGGAACCGGGGCTCGTACCAGTCGAGGAAATCCGTCATATTCGCGTCGTTGCGGGCGGCGATCTCCGCCCGCAGGGTGGGGCGGACAGCGAGCGCCGCTTCCAGTCGGACGGCCCCGACCGGATCGCTGTCCCAGAATTCCGGGTGTTCTCGATGCACCAGATCGGCGAGTTGCTGGGCGCAGAGCACCATGAGATACCGGTCCACCGGGTCACCGTCGGTGTCGTTGACGACCCGCTCGACGAGTACGGGCACGGAGTCGTACTTGGCCCCAAACATCAGGAAACGCGCCGCCTCTACCCGATCCTCCTCCAGCGCCTCGCGCACAGTACGGGTCAGGGACGCGAAGCCATGGAACATTCCGGCGAAGCGGTCGAAGATCGTCTCCGCCGTCGTGCCGCCAGCGGCCGTGGCGGTCAGCGCCTCAACACCCTCGAGACCACGCAGCTCTTCTCCGCGCTGGGCCAGGTAGGCGGCCCGCTGATCTGCATTGAGCATCGACCAGTAGCGCAGGATGTCGGCCGGAGTGAGATCGAGCAGCACCGACGGACGATGAGCGAAACCCGTCTCGTGAACCAGGACGATTCCGCGTCGATCACCGTCGACCACGGTCAGGAAGCCGGTCGAGCGTAGGTGCTTTCGTAGGGCCTCCGCGTCATCGGCGGGCACCATCGTCCAGGTGCCCGGTGGGAGAGGGCCGGTCGTGAAGATCGGCACACCGTGGGCGTACACCTGCAGGCGAGGGCTGGTGGCGGCGCCGTCCCACAGGACCTCGGCACCTCCGGTGGCCCAGTCGTAGCGCACCAGCAGCGCCACGTAGTCCTGGTCGACGTCTTCGTGCTCGGTGGCGGGCGGGGCGAATGGCGGCGGGTCCTCGACCAGGTCCAGCCAGAACCGGGGCTGGTGTTGGCCGGTCGTCTCCACGAGCACGCCGGACTCCACGTTGCCACCGGACTGATGGGCGGGCTTGGTCAGGTTGAATGACCCGACGAGGGAGAGTTCCCAGTCCTTGGTGAAGAAGCGGTAGACCTTTGCGTGCACGGTCCGCTGGGACGGCGAGGCTCCGGCCGCCTGCCGTCCGCCGCGCGCGGTGACCGCCTTCGGCAACCGGCCCCATTCGCCGTTCCGTTGGCGTACCCAGTCGTAGAGCGACTTCCGACACCGTGCCACGCCGCGGTCCTCGGGAAGCAGCACTCGCCAACGCCGCGGCTGGAACCGGTCGATCAGGTCGGCGAGCGGTGGTGACGTGTCCGCATCATCAAGGTACGGCGAGATCACCTCGAGGTTCGCGCCGCGCAGCCACTCACCGGCGATGTCGTCGAGATGGTCGACCAGGGACCGGGTGCCACGGCGGCCGTTGAACAGGAAGTGCGGGTGCAGGACGTGGTTGGCTGTACGGTGAGCGATCGGCTGGACCGTCTTGAGGAACTGGTCGACGTCCTCCAACGCCTCCTGCGGGCCGAAGGTCTGTGCCAGCGTGCGTAGGTGGCGCAGGAATCGCCGCATGTCCGGCGCGGTCCGTGAGCGGTCACCCTCAGTGATCTCCTCGATATGCGAGCACTCGACGTTCTCCCACCAGCCCGCCTGGGTGAGGTTCGCCGAGGCGGTGAGCACCACCAGCGCCCGCTCCAGCGTCGTGTCGTTCTGGACGAGGAGGAGGGCGTTCTTCGGGTGGAAGTAGCCGGTGCGCGGCCGGACGGGGATGCGTCGAACGTCCAGCCCCACCGTGCCGTCCCTGACGGCGAGGGCACGCGGGTCGTAGTAGATAGCGACCTTACCGGCGAGCGAACGCAGCCCGTCTTCCAGTTGCAGCCGCCGGATCGTCGGGTCCTGGTGCAGTTGCAGGTCGAACAGGACTGGCAGGATCTCCTGCTCGAAGAAGCCGGGCTCGAACCGGAACGTGCAGAAGACCGCCGCCAGGACCCGCCGTCCGTTGATTTGTCGGCGCAGCGCCTCGGTGAGGACGGCCTTCGGAATCTGCTCGCTCACGACACGCCCTCCCCGACCGCCCACAGCACCGACACCAGGGACGGAAGGAAGTACGGGTACCACCACAGGCCGCGGATCTCGTCCGCGTCAGGCAGACCGACGGGCTCGTCCCGGAACCGCACCCGCAGCCGATCCTGCTCAGTCACCTCCAGCCACGGGAGCGCGCCGCCGCGCTCCCGCATCACGGTCGCGTTCCGCTGGGCCAACGATCTGACCAGCCGTGGATAGTCCCCCTCGCGAAGGGTGCCGGCGATCTCCCGCCACTCCGGGTCGGTCAGGACGGACGGCGCCTGCGGGTGCACCGAGTCGAGCCGGTCGCCCCAGCGGACGCGCAGGTCCGCCACGACGTCGCCGAGAGGGTCGCCGTCGCGTCCGAGCAGCCAGGCGAAGAGCGCCGACGCCGGCGCGAGCGCCGACTCGCAGGCGATGATGCGGTAGAGCATGTCGGCCATGTCGTCCCAGCCTCGCGCGCCGGCGTCCTCGGCGAGCTGGGTCAGGAACGGCCGGGAAGGCCAGCTGGACTCCGGTGGCCGGGCCTCGATCAGAGTGGCGAGTCGACGCTGTCGGCCGCCGGTCGGGTCGTGTGGGCCGCCCTCGACCAGGTGGTGCCGGTAGAAGGCGATCTCGGCGGTCGAGAGCGGTGTGTTGAACACCGCCGCCACCGCGTCGCGCCGCCCGTTCGGGCTCAGGTCGAACGTCGTCCGCTCCTGCCCGAGTGCTCGCTGCAGGGCGTGCGCCTCACGACCCCACGCCTGCTCCAGCCCGGGCAGGTAGGTCGCATCCACGAAGGCCGCCGCCTCGGGCGTGAGCCGGGCGGGCGATCCCGGCAGGACCAGGCCGGACGTACGCGCCGGGGCTGTCAAGCCCCGGGTTTGATGGAGAGTTGGTTAGCTGGTTTTCAGGGGTGCGGTGACCGGGTGGGTCATCGCGTGTAGCGCCTCGTACTCGGCGGGTGGGACGTGGCCGAGTTCGCCGTGCAGCCTGCGGTTGTTGTACCAGTCGATGTACTCGACGGTGGCCATCTCCAGGTCGTCGAGCCCGCGCCACGGGCCCTTGTTCCGGACGAGTTCGGCCTTGTACAGGGAGTTGAACGCCTCGGCCATCGCGTTGTCGAAGGAGTCGCCCTTGGAGCCGACGGAGGCGACGGCGCCGGCCTCGGCGAGCCGCTGGGTGTAGCGGATTGCTCGATATTGGACTCCACGGTCGGAGTGGTGGACCAGTCCGCCCAGGTCAGCGCCTTGATTTTCGCGACGCCAGATCGCCATCTTCAGCGCGTCGAGAGCCAGATCGGTGTAGAGACTCGTGGACACCTGCCAGCCGACGATCATGCGGGAGTACACGTCGAGGACGAAGGCGGCGTACACCCAGCCCACACTCGTGCGCACGTAGGTCAGGTCGGCGACCCACAGCTGGTTCGGATGTTCCGCGGTGAAGTCCCGTTTCACCAGGTCAGCGGGCCGGTTGGTCTCGGCCGCTGGCCGAGTCGTGCGCGGCGACTTGTCGCGCAGCAGCCCGCGTAGCCCGGACTCGCGCATCAGCCGCTCGACGGTGCACCGGGCCGCCTCGATATCCTGGCGGTGCAGCTCGTGCCAGATCTTGCGGGCCCCGTAGACGCCGTAGTTCTCCGCGTGGATCCGCTCGATCACCGCGGTCAGCTC